>NZ_JBEXSJ010000024.1:0-135056 GCF_040613535.1 Kribbella sp. NPDC006257 | reverse complement strand
AGGGGTTATCCCCACAATCTGCGGGTTGCCTGGGTGCATACCGTGGGCCAACCCACAGTATGAGGGGATAACCCCCAAGCGCCTTGAGGCCCGGGGAAGCGGAACAGCCGTCCGCCGTGGTGGGCGGACGGCTGTGGGGGTGGCGAGGTCAGCGGAGTTTTTCGATGGTGTAGTCGATGGCTTGGGTGAGTTTTTCGACGTCGTCGGGGTCTACCGCGGGGAACATGGCGACGCGGAGCTGGTTGCGGCCGAGTTTGCGGTAGGGCTCCGTGTCGACGATGCCGTTCGCGCGGAGGACCTTGGCGACGGCTGCGGCGTCGATCGAGTCGTCCAGGTCGATGGTGCCGATGACGAGCGAGCGTGCGTCGGCGTCCGTCACGTACGGCGTCGCGTAGTCCGACTTCTCGGCCCAGTTGTAGAGCCGGTTGCTGGAGTCCGTGGTGCGCGCGACGCTCCAGTCCAGACCGCCGTTGCTGTTGATCCAGTCGGTCTGCTCCGCCATCAGGAAGAGTGTGGCCAGCGAGGGGGTGTTGTACGTCTGGTTCTTGCTGGAGTTGTCGATCGCGGTCGCCAGGTCCAGGAACGCCGGGATCCACCGACCGGACGCGGTGATCTCCTCGACCCGCGCCAGGGCGGCCGGCGACATGATCGCGATCCACAGTCCACCGTCGGCGGCGAAGCACTTCTGCGGTGCGAAGTAGTAGACGTCGACCTCGTTCAGGTCGACCGGCAGACCACCCGCGCCCGAGGTGGCGTCGATCGCGACCAGCGCACCTTCGTCGACACCCGCGACCCGCTTGACCGGCGCCATCACGCCGGTCGAGGTCTCGTTGTGCGGCCAGGCGTACAGGTCCACGCCGGCCTCGGCGACCGCGACCGGCCGGGTGCCCGGGTCGGACTTGATCACGCTCGGCTCGCCCAGGTGCGGCGCGAGCTGCGCGGCCTTGGCGAACTTCGAGGAGAACTCGCCGAAGCTCAGGTGCTGGCTCTTCTCCCGGATCAGCGCGAACGTCGCGATGTCCCAGAACGCGGTTGAACCGCCGTTGCCGAGTACGACCTGGTAGCCGTCGGGCAGGTTGAACAGATCCGCCACGCCCTGCTGGACCCGGGCGACCAGGTTCTTCACCGGCGCCTGACGGTGCGAGGTGCCGAGCAGCTTGGCGCCCTCGGTCGCCAGCGCCGCAACCGCCTCCGGGCGAACCTTCGAAGGACCGGCACCGAAACGTCCGTCAATCGGCTTGAGCTCTGCGGGGATGATGATGTCGCTGGTCACCAGCGTTTCCCTTCGTCGTCTGGCTGAATTCCTCGCCGACGACGCTGTCAGCAACCCCCAGTCTTCCACACCCCCGCCACACCCCCGTAACAACCCCCGAACCCCGGACCCCTTCCCTGTACGCCGCCAGCCCCGCCCGCCGAGCTTTCGCGTGCGAAGCGTGTGCTCACCTCCTGCTGGTGTGCTTCCCCCACTCCTCTAGCAATGGGGTAACCGTGCCAGGAGGAGGTGAGCCCACGCTTCACCAGGTGACTACTCGTGTTTGCGGGTGGTGCGTTCTTGGCCGGTGAGGAGTGCTATTGGGCCGGTGTCGGTGGTTTGCCATTCGCCGCAGGGGCCGCCGCCCTCGGCGATGTCGAGTTCGAGGGAAGTGCCGTCCATCCGCAGTGCCGGGTGGTAGTACTCCGCGACCTTCTCGGCTTCGCCCTGGATGTAGTGGCCGATCAGTGCCCGCCGGAACCGATCAGTGGTGACGTTGGGCGCACTGCCGTGCACGAGAGCGCCGTGGAAGAACAGCACGTCCCCCGGCTCCATCTCCACCGGTACTGCGGCAGCCGTCTCCGGCAGCGGCACGGTGATGTCGGTGAAGCTCACCTTGGTGTCCGCCTTCTCCGTGCAAAGGATCGGCCACCGATGACTCCCCGGCACGACCTCCAGACACCCGTTCGCCTGGTCCACCGGATCAAGCGCCATCCAGGCCGCCACGCAAGTACCAGGCTCGGCCTTCAGATAGAAGTTGTCCTGGTGCAGCGCCTGCCCACGCGACCCCGCCGGCTTGAAGTAGAGCATCGTCTGTACGGCGTACGGCGACTTGTCGAGCAGTGTGGTCAGGACCTGGTCGATGCGTGGGTCGATCAACCACTGCAAGGAGATGTCGTCCCACCGATGCATCTGCGCCATCCGCGGATACCGCCGCAACGGATCCCGGCTCCCCGCCGCGACGCCGGACTCGTCGCCGGAGTACGAGCCACGTCGCCGCAGCATCATGTAGTGGTCCCGCAGCTCCTCGGCCTCGTCCCGCCCGAACAATCCCCGCACCAACGTGTACCCCGAACGGTCGAACTCGTCCTTGAACGAAACGCTCATCCACAACTCCCGTGCTCGATCTGACACACTGATTCTCCGAGACCATCAACACCAAAGCCACGGTGGTTCGACGCAAGGACTTGAGGTTTTGACGCATCAGCGACACTCCGCCTCACAAAGCAAAGAGAAGGAAAGGGGAGGGGAGGGGGCTGATGCTCTCGCCAAAGGACAGCCGTTAGCTCTGCGGCTGGTCTCCCCGCCCACCTTCTGGCGGTGCGAGCCGAGCTGGTCCTGGGTGTCACGCCCGTTGCCGGACCACCTGCTGTGGTGCGTCCTGGACGGCATCGGCCGACTGGAACTCGACAACCGGACGACGGAACTAGCCCCAGGGACCTGCGCAGTCTTCGCTCCAGGCGACGCACCGACGGCGAATCACGACCCTCGCAGACGGCTCCTGGTCTTCGGCATGCACTTCGAGGCGCACCCGGCGGACGTCGTACCGGAGCAGCGGTGGGGAGACGTGCAGGATCGCGTGCTGCTCGGTGCGCTGGCGCGGAGTTCGGATTCGGCGTACCGGCGGGGTGATCGGTTGGGGGAGCGGCAAGCGGAGCTCTGCTTGGAGCAGTTCCTCTGCCTGATCTGGGAGGCAGCGCACGGGACAACAGCGAGCAGTGTCGATACAGCGATCGAGGAGGTCGCTCAGGTGATCCGCCAGGATCCCGGACGCGACTGGAGTGTGCAGGAGATGGCTGCGCGCGCCTCACTCTCGCGGGCTCAGTTCACTCGGAGGTTCGTGGCGCAGAACGGTATGGCGCCCGCGCAGTACCTGATCAAGGCACGGATCGACAGAGCACACCAGCTACTGACAGAGACCGGCATGACCGTCACCCAGGTTGCAGCAGCCCTCGGCTATGCGGACGTCCCCTACTTCAGCCGCCAGTACAAGCAACGCACCGGCCACTCACCCAGCACTGCCAGACCCCGCCGCAACGCCTAGCCGGCACGCCAGCTTTCAAGCACCTGATCCAACTGCTCGCGGATCCGCTCGCGTGCCTCGGAGCGGGCCACACCGGCCATCAGCAGTTCGTCGTACGGCGTGTTCTCGTGGCGGATCGATGCGACCACCGCGAGCGTGACTGCGTTCTCCTCCAGAGCGCGTCCGGCAGCTGATCTACCGACTCGCCCACTACTCCGGGTCCCCGCATGCTGAGCAATCGCCTGTGCACGGTCGGCCGGGCAGCCAGGAAACAGCCGGGAGATCTCCGAAGCCATCCGCTCCTGGAACTCGACATCCTCCACAGCGCGCTTCTCCCGAGCACGTTCCCGCTGCCGCGCCCGTACGTCGGAGTCGGCAAGGCACTGTTCTTCGGCAACCTCCAGAGCGGCCTGCTCGACCAGCACGCCCTGCCGCTCGTACCGTTTCCGCCTCCGACTCCACTGCACCACGATCGCCGACAGCGTGCTCGCCTTCCGCGCCCGTCGGGTGAGTGCCGTATTGCCCGACAGCAGGAAGACCAAGTGGTCAAGATCCATGCAGGCAAGGCAATGCGGCGCGTCGTCCTCCAGCCGCATCAGACCGGCTTCGTTCGTCCCGCAGTCCGCGCAGGTGAACTCCTTGAGCGGCGAGATGACCAGCAGGTCGTCAGGCTTCAGCTTCGGGGCAGGACTCACGGCACCGATCCTCTGTCGCAGGAGGGCGGCTACGCCCAGTCGGGGTTCCAGCCTTCGATGGATGTTGCCGGGCGGGTGTCGGGGCCGGAGTAGATCGCCGACGGGCGGATCAGACGGCCGGTGCGCTTCTGCTCCAGCACGTGCGCGCTCCACCCCGCAGTACGGGCGCAGGTGAACATCGAGGTGAACATCGGCGGCGGCACCTCGGCGAAGTCGAGCACGATCGCGGCCCAGAACTCGACGTTGGTCTCCAGCACCCGGTCCGGGCGGCGTTCGCGCAGCTCGGCGAGGGCGGCCTTCTCCAGTGCCTCGGCGACCTCGTAGCGCGGTGCGTCGAGTTCCTGTGCCGTACGGCGAAGTACGCGGGCGCGCGGGTCCTCGGCACGGTACACGCGGTGCCCGAAACCCATCAGCCGCTCGCCGGCGTCCAGCAGACCCTTCACGTACGAACGGGCGTCACCACTCTTTTCGACGCCCTCGATCATCGTCAGCACGCGCGCCGGCGCACCGCCGTGCAGCGGACCGGACATGGCGCCCACAGCACCCGACAGGGCAGCAGCGACGTCGGCGCCGGTCGAGGCGATCACCCGGGCGGTGAAAGTCGAGGCGTTCATGCCGTGCTCGGCAGCCGACGTCCAGTACGCGTCGACGGCCTTGACGTGCTTGGGGTCCGGCTCGCCGCGCCAGCGGATCATGAACCGCTCGGTGATGGTGGAGGCCTTGTCCACCTCGCGCTGCGGGACCATCGGATGCCCGATGCCGCGCGCCGCCTGAGCGACGTACGAGAGTGCCATCACCGCGGCGCGGGCCAGATCGTCGCGGGCCTGGGTGTCGTCGATGTCGTACAGCTGCCCGAGTCCCCAGGCGGGACCGAGCATCGCCAGCGCGGACTGGACGTCGACCCGGATGTCGCCGGTGTGCACCGGCAGCGGGAACGGCTCGGCCGGCGGCAGACCAGGGGTGAACGCGCCGTCGACGAGCAGGCCCCAGACGTTCTCGAACGGTACCCGGCCGACCAGATCCTCGATGTCGACCCCGCGGTAACGCAGCGCGGAGCCCTCCTTGTCAGGTTCGGCGATCTGGGTGTCGAACGCGACGACACCTTCGAGACCGTGCTGAACCTCGGTTTTCGGATCTGACATCAGCCGCTGACTCCCTTGTCGATGATGGCGCCCAGGAAGCATAAACTCGTTTCTGGTGGCGCCAAGGCAGCATAGTTCGCTGGCTCGCCGCACGGACAGATCTGTGACTCGTTCGGCGATTACGCTCGCAGCCATGCGTACCAAGTCGAACCCTCTGCTCGGGCTGCCGGTCGGCGTCGTGGTCGCCTGGGCCGGCGTCGCGGTGGTCAACTACGCCGGCGTCAAGCTGAACCTGCTACGGACCGTGCGATTCGAGAACAGCCTGTCGGGCGGCATTCCCTGGGTGCTGCTGATCCTGGCGGCGTCCCTGGTGGTCGGTCTCGTCCTGTCGATCCGCCCGATCGCGGGAGGTGCTCTGCTCGGTGCCGGCGGCATGCTGACGCTGGTGGGCGTCGCTGTTTACCTCTTGCCGCTCCGTCAGGCCTTCAACCTGTCCAAGCTGTTCGTCATCCCAGGTACGAACACCGCCGGCTACATCGTCTGGGACGGCTCGGTGGTGTTTGTCGGTGCTGTCCTGCTGGCGCTGGGCGTACGACGCGTGGCCACCGATGCCCGGCGTACGCCGCAGCCGTTGCAGGACGGTCCGGGCTACTACCAACCCGGCCAGCAACTACCCACACCGCAGTACCCAGGCCAGCAGTACCCCGGGCAGACGTTCCCCGGTCAGCCGAATCCCGGCCAGCAGGGTCAGTGGCAGCATGGACAGCCGCCTCAGGATGGTCCGCCGCACCGTTGATCTAGTGCCCCGTGTCGGAAGTTCCGTTGCGCTACCGGCGCCCAGGCACGCGCCTCACGGCAGCGGAGGAAAGGCCACGATGGAAAAACATCGAGGCCTTCCCTCCGCCACCGCGAGGCACGCACCTGAACACCGCTATCGCTAACGGAACTTCCGACACGGGGCACTAGGCTCGGAGCTGTGGACCTAGGAGAGATGCGGAAGACCTACGGCCTGGGAGAGTTGCTCGAGAGCCAGGTCGATGCCGACCCGATCGTGCAGTTCGGCAAGTGGCTCGCGCAGGCGACCGAGGCCGGCCTCGCCGAGCCGAATGCGATGGTGATCGCCACCGCCGACGCGAACGGCCGTCCGTCGGCGCGGACCGTGCTGCTGAAGGGCCTGGACGACCGCGGCTTCGTCTTCTACACCAACCAGCAGTCCCGCAAGGCCGACGACCTGGCGGCCAATCCGTACTGCGCGTTGGTCTTCCCCTGGCACGCGATGGAACGCCAGGTCCGGGTCGAGGGTGTCGCCGAGAAGGTCGCTCAGGACGAGGTCGACGCGTACTTCGCTTCAAGACCGCGCGGCTCCCAGCTAGGCGCCTGGTCGTCCCAGCAAAGCCAGCCAGTGGAGAGCCGCGAGGAGCTCGACCTGCAGTACGCCTCCTACGAACGGCAGTGGCCGGAGGGCACCGAGATCTCGACTCCCTACTTCTGGGGCGGCTACCGGATCCGTCCCGAGTCGTTCGAGTTCTGGCAAGGCCGCACCAGCCGCCTGCACGACCGCCTGGCCTACCGGCGTACGAGCTCCTCGTCCTGGGAACTACTCAGACTCCAGCCCTGATCGGGCCCGGTCTCCCGGAAGCCGTGCTTCTTCCACCAGCGGGCGAACGGGCCTGGTGCCCACCAGTTGGCGCGGCCGAGTAGGCGCATCGTCGCCGGGACCAGCAGAGCCCGTACGACGGTCGCGTCGATCAGGATCGCGATCGCCAGCCCGACGCCGATCATCTTCACGAACACGATGCCCGAGGTGGCGAACGCGCCGACCACGATGATCAGCAGCAGTGCGGCGCTGGTGATGATCCCGCCGGTGCGCTGCAGCCCCAGGGCGACCGAGCGGGTGTTGTCGCCGGTCCGGTCGTACTCCTCGCGAATCCGGCTGAGCAGGAACACCTCGTAGTCCATCGACAGCCCGAACAGGACGGCGAACAGCAGCACCGGGTTCGTCGCTTCCAGGAATCCCGACGGGGTGAAGCCGAGCAGCCCGGACAGGTGTCCGTCCTGGAAGATGAAGACCATCGCTCCGAAGGACGCCGAGAGCGACAGGACATTCATCAGCAGCGCCTTGGCCGGCAGCACAAAGGAGCCGAAGGCAACGAACAGCAACAGGAACGTGACCAGCATGATGAATCCGGCCATCCAGGGCACCCGCTCACGCAGTACGTGCAGCAGATCCATCAGGGCTGCGGTGTCGCCACCTGCTTCGACGGTGGTGCCGGCGGGCGGTTGTACAGCACGAACCGACTTCACGACATCGCGAGCCGGCAGCTCCTGCGAGGTGTAGTGAGTGTGGATCTCGACGGACGCGACGCCGTTCTTGTAGCCCGTGAGCCGGACGTCCTGCACATCGCGAACTTGACCGAGTTGCTGAAGATAAGGAGCCAAGATCTGCTGGGCGTTCGCCGGCGGAGTGGCGAAGCGGACGGCAACCAGTACGTCGGATCCGCCGGCGCCGGCGAAGTCGTTCTGCAGGGTCTCGGTGACCGTGCGACTGTCGGCTCCGGCCGGCAAGGCCCGATGGTCCACGCCGCCCAATTGCACTTGCAGGAAAGGAATTCCGAGCGCCAGGAGCAGAGGAACCAGTACGACGACGTAGCGCACCGGGCGCCGCATCACGCTGTGCGCGAGCCGGTACCACGGACCGTGCTCGGTCGCCCCGGGTCCTCCTCGCTTCGACAACCAGGGCACCGTCAGCTTGTTCACCCGATCGCCGAGCACGGCCAGCAACGCGGGGAGTGCGGTCAAGGCGGCGACCATGGCGACCAGGACGGCCGCGGCACCGCCGTACGCCATCGAGCGCAGGAACATCACCGGGAACAGCACCAGGCTGGAGATCGCCACCCCGACGGTGATCCCGGAGAACGCGACCGTCCGGCCGGCCGTGCCCATCGTGATGGTCAGCGCCGTCTCCACATCGTTGCCGAGCGCAAGTTGTTCGCGGAACCGGGTGACGATGAACAAGGCGTAGTCGATCGCGAGTCCCAGTCCGATCATCGTGACGATGTTGATCGAGAACACCGAGACGTCGGTGAAGGTGGTGAGCGCCCGCAGAACGACGAAGGCGCCGAGGATCGCCAGCCCGCCGACGAACAACGGCAGGCTCGCGGCGACCAGGCCGCCGAAGACGATCACCAGCAGGACCAGCACGATCGGCAGCGAGATCGTCTCCGCATGCACGATGTCGTGCTCGGTCTGGGTGTTGATCTCGTCGTTGATGCCGTCCTCGCCGCCGACCAGCACGTCGATCCCGGCCGGCGCCTGCCGGACCTGGTCGGCGATCTTTCGGAAGGTGTCCAGCCGCTGGTCCGGATCGGAGCCGGCGAGCGTCAGTACGGCGTACGTCGAATGCTGGTCCTTCGACACGAAAGCGGGGGACTTGGTCGTCCAGAAGGTCGTCGTGCCGATGACGTCCTCCTTCGGCAATGCCGCGAGGTCCTGCTCGACGGCGCTGCGGAAGGTGCGGTCGCTGACGGTCTGCGTCGGGCTGCGATAGAGCACGACGACGTCGGTGCCGGAGCGGCCGATGTTCTGCTCGACCGTGCGGACCGCGCGGGCGGCCTCGGTGCCGGGCGCCTCGAAGCCGCCGTTCGCCAGCGAGCCGAACACTCCCGTGCCCCAGGCGATCGCGGCGACCACGAACAGGCCGGTCAGGGCCAGTATCAGGCGGCGGTGCCGGTAGTTGAAGGTGCCGAGCCTCTCGAACACGTCGTGCTCCCTCCGGACGGAGATTTAACAGCGATCACTGCGGTGAACACCGTTAACAGTTAACGGTGTAAACTGAACCGCAGGTCGGGCCCGGCTGTCAAGGAGTTCGCGATACGGTTCGGGACGACGACGAAGGAGTAGGTCACGGTGGAGGGCGAGAGCCGGCGGGATCAGCAGCAGGCTGCAACGGTCGCCGAGAGCCGGCGGGATCGGCAGCGGGCCGCGACGGTCGCCGAGATCAAGGCCGCGGCGCGGAAGCTGCTGGTTGAGGGCGGCCTGCCCGCGGTCGGACTGCGTGCCGTGGCGCGCGAGCTCGGGCTCAGCGCGCCGGCGCTCTACCGGTACTTCGGCAGCCACGAGGACCTCATCTCGGCCCTGATCGCCGACCTGTACGACGAGCTGACGGCGTACTTGATCCAGCTGCGGGACAGCGATCCGGCGGCGGATCTCGGCGAGCAGCTGTTCATGATCGCCGGCGGACTGCGAGATTGGGCGCTGGCGCATCCGGCGGAATTCGGGCTGCTGTTCGGGGCGCCGGTGCCGGACCCGCTCGACCCGGGGCACGAGCTGACCGCGGGGCATCAGGCGGCGATGCGGTTCGGCGCGGTGTTCGTGGAGCTGGTGACGAAGGTCTGGCACCAACAGCCGTTCGAGAGTGCGCCGGTGGAGCTGCTCGGACCTGAGTTGCAGGCTCAGCTGGAACAGAAAGCGGCCTTCTTCGGTGGGATGCCGCCGGGTGCTGTCTACCTGGCGCTGACCTACTGGACCCGGCTCTACGGCCTGATCTGCATGGAGGTCTTCGGCCAACTGCACTGGGCTCTCGACGACGCGGGCGCGTACTTCGCGGCGCAACTCCGCGAGATCGGTGAAGCCCTGGGACTCGACTGCCCACCGGCGGACTGAGTCAGCCGGACAATCCGGCGCCCGGCGTACCGGCGTACGGGCTCTGAGAAATAAAAGAGATCCGTGGGCGCTTCCGGAGACACGACCGGGTGGCCGAGCTCAGGGTCAGGCGGACTTTCCTGACTACCCACGGATCCGGTGGCGGCGTTGAACTGGCCGACCACTTGCCCACTTGAATCAGTGGTTGGCGGTCAGCCCGCCGCCACCTCACGAGTCCGAGTGAAATTCATACTCTGGACCACCTCCCTTCGCGTGTACCTGAAACTTACGTCGCGACCGGAGGCCGTTCAACAGGTTTTCGCCCACAGATGAACGACTTCTCGTGGTCCCATGAGGACATGGTCTTCAGGCTGGGGTTGCCCGTCATCGTCCTACTGGTCGGAACCGTCTGGTTCGCGTGGTCGTCGTACCGCCGGGCCGCCGTCGCCGAGCAGTCCGTGACCGAGCTGAACGCCGAGACGAAGGCGTTGCTGCAGGAGGTCCGGAGGCTGGAGAAGGCGGTCGCGGCTGCCGAGCAGGGCCTGCGTACGCTCAGCTCGCATCCGTCGGTGCCGCGCGATGTCGCGGTCACCGCAGACCTGACGCTCGCCGACATCCGGCGGCTCACCGAGGGCAAGGAGCTCGAGCACTGATGGCAAAACCGGGGACCGTGACCACGGTCGCGAAGGGCGGCAGCGTGAAGGTGAAGGTGATCGGCGGCCTGGTGCTCGCCGTGATCGCGCTGATCATCCTGCTGAACATCTTCAATTTCGCCAGCACGGACGCGAACCGGATCGGGCTGCACTACGGCGGTGGCGTGATCGAGGACAAGAAGTTCAAGTCGATCGTGCCGCCGGGTGCGACGAACAAGCTGATCGGCCCCGGCGACAAGATGTACACCTACCCGATCGACCAGCGGTCCTACATCATCGGCGGGGCCGGCGCGGACACCGAGGACGCCGACGAGGTCACCGTGGTCAGCAAGGACAACGTGCGGCTCGGCGTACGGGTGCAGGTCTACTTCACGCTGAACCGGGATCCGAAGGTGATCCAGCAGTTCCACGAGCGGATCGGGCTGAAGACCGACGCGTACACGCAGTCGGGCTGGGACGCGATGCTGCAGTCCTACTTCCGCCCGCAGATCGACCGGGCACTGGCCGCGGTTGCCACGAACTACCTGTGGAACGAGCTGTACAACAACGAGGCCCGGAAGACGAAGTTCCAGACCGAGGCGGCGTCGAAGTTCACCGAGATCCTGCCGGCCGCTGTCGGTGGCGACTACTTCTGCGGGCCGTCCTACACCGGCGCCAACGGATGCGGGGAGCTCTCCTTCACCATCCAGAAGCCGACGCCGCTGGACAAGGGCATCATCGACGGGCTCGAGGCCAAGCAACGCGCCGAGCTCGCCAAGCAGGCGCAGGAGCAGAAGAACCAGCAGGTCAACGTCGAACTGCAGTCGGTCAAGCAGCAGGTCGCGTTGCTCGGGTCACAGGGTTACCTGCTGAAATCCGCGATCGAGTCGGGCAAGATCCAGTTCATGGTGATTCCGCAGAACGGCAACGTGAGCATCCCGGTGCCCACGCCGTCCACCACAACCACGCCGCGCTGATCCGATGTCCGCGCTGCCGTCCCATCTCGAGCTGGTGCAGGGTGTCGTCCTGCCCAGGCCGGTCGGCGCGGACCCGGTGCTGGATTTCCTGAACACCCGCTCCGAGTGGGCCGGCCGAGGGCCCGCCCGGAGCGAATGGCTCACGTCGTACCAGGCGCTCGTCATCTGGAGCGGGTACGTCGGTCTGCTCACCGACGCGAGCGTCTTCCGGCTGATCGAGCAAGCCTCGGTCAAGCCGACGGACGCCGCCCGGCGACTCGATGCGGCGCGGGAGTTCCGGGCCGACCTGTACGACGTACTCACGGACTCCTCTGCTGCCGGGTCCTTCGACGCGGTCGCCCGCGTGATCGACAAAGCAGCCGCCCGCCGCCGCCTCCTCGCCGTACCAGCCGACCGCCCCGGCTTCCGGGCCGCCTGGGACCTCCCCGAAGATCTGAGTCTCCCGCTCGACCAACTCGCGATCCTCGCCGCCGACCTCCTCACCGGCCCCTCCCGCGACCACATCCGAGCCTGCCCCGGCGACGCCTGCGGCTGGCTCTTCCTCGACCCCCGAGGCCGCCGCCGCTGGTGCTCCATGTCCACCTGCGGCAACCGAGCCAAAGTCCGAGCCCACGCCGCCCGAACCCGCTGACCCCCCGCCCAAGCGCCTCGCACCACTGCCTGGTCGGCCCGGTGGCGCGATGTTCCCCCGCTGTCGCGAAATTGGCCTGCTAGCGGCCGAACAACCCACCAGCGGCCGAACAACCTGCCGGCCTGGCAGACATCGACCGCGGGTGCTGTGGGGCGCCGCCCGGTCAGCTGGTCGGTAGGAGTTCGGGGATTGGCGGACCGCTGACACTCATCAACTTGTTCTTTCTGCTGGGGATTGGGCTGGCGCACGCTTGGCTGCGGGTGTCGGTGGAGGTTGGTGAGTGTTGGCGGTCCGGCTGGTCAGTTGAAGAGGGCGGGATCTACCAGGATCCAGGTGTGGTGGGCTCGCGCGAGGACTCGGCCGTCGGGGTCGTAGAGGGTGGTTGCGGTGTGGGTTTTGCGGCCGTCTTCGGAGAGGAGGCGGCCGATGATGACGCAGGGGTCGCCGGGGGTGGGGCGGGCGTCCACGCAGGCGGTCATCTGGCCGAGGACGGACGGGCGGCCGTCAAGGTCGATGGACCAGCCGCCGGGGCAGTCGAGGGCCGACCAGAGGTAGACCGGGTCGACCAGGCCGTCGGCGGCGGCGAGGTCTGCGGCGGGGGTCCAGGTGCAGGCGGTGCGGTCGTCGCCGATCGGGCCGGGGCGGAGTTGCAGGCCTTCGGCGTTCTCCGGGCCGCAGACGAAGCAGCCCGGGAAAGGGTGGTTCGAGAGGCCCCGGTACGACGACTCGGCCGCGCGCGCCTCGTCGGCACTCACCGGGTCGATCGCCGCGTCGGCCAGCACCCCCGCATCGACAGCGGTCGCCGAAGCCACCAACGTCCCACCGTCCGCCAGCACCGCGGTTTCGGGGGTGGTGGTTAGGGAGAGGGTGGTGTCGAGGGGTGGGGGGAGTAGGAGGCGGACCTGGGGGACCAGGTCGCCGGCGACGCGGGCGAGCGCCGTACCGACTGTGCCGGCGACGTAACCACCGTTGCCTGATTGGGCCGGCCCGCGAAAGCGCGGCGCGATCCGCACCACCTCACTCGTCATCCGAAGACCCTAGCCCGAACCGCCAGCAGTCGGTTGAAGCGGTCGAACGAGTTAGGTGTGGCATCGATTGCGCAGGAAAGCGCGGGGAAACCTGCGAATTCTGAGGATCTTTGCAGATTTACTGCTCTGACCACTCTCATTCAAACGTCCGTTTGAACTATGCTGACTGCAGGCTACGGCGCGTGAGCAGGTGGGGTGCCTGAGCGAGCAGTAGCCGGGGGGAAGGAGAACTCTGTGGAAACACCCGTGGAATCCACCCGGGAGAGACTGCTCAACATCGCCGAGCAGAGGTTCGGCGAAGGGGGTTACGAAGGAACCTCGCTGCGGGCGATCACGGTCGCCGCAGCCGCCAATATCGCCGCGGTGAACTATCACTTCGGCTCGAAGGAAGCGCTGCTCCGGGCCGCCGTGGCCCGGGCGATGGCGCCGGTGAACACCGAGCGCCGGCGCCGGCTCGACCAGCTGGAGGCGAAGGGCCAGCCGACAGCGGAGCAGCTGATCCGCGCCTTCGTCGAACCAGGGCTGGATCTCGTACTACGCCGCGGCGAGCGCGGGCCGGTGGTCGCCAGGTTCATCGGGCGGATCGCGTTCGACCCGAGCCAGCGGATCCGCGAGCTGTATGCGGCCGAGTCGGATCCGGTCGAGGCGCGGTATCTCACGGCGCTGCAGGCCGCGTTGCCGAGGGCCGCGCCGTCGTCGGTCGCCTTCGGGTACGTGAACATGCTCGGCCTGCTCGCGCTGCACCAGTCGCAGGCGCTCGCCCGGCCGCCGGGGGACCCGACCGACCAGTCCGAGGATCCGGGCAAACTGGCCGAGAACCTGATCGCGTTCCTGGTCGCCGCTTTCGACAGAGGACTGCGCGCCTGAGCAACCGCGTGCGCCGTGCCGGGCGGGCCAGGTCCCCACGGTGTCCAGAAATTGCTCACGGATGTTCGAACCGCTGGGTAACGCTGCATAATGGCACTCCGTGGAGCCCTGTGAAGTCGTGGTTGCCGTCGATCTCGGTGGAACCCGGATGAAGTGCGGCCTGGTCGCCGCCGACGGTGCCGTGCTGCACCGCGAGACCAGGCCGACTCCCCGGGCGCTGCCTGCCTCCGGGCACGGCGGCCGCGCCGTCCTCGACGCCCTGCTCGAAACCGTCGTCGAGCTCGGCCAGAAGGCCGCCGCCGACGGTCATCGGGTCCGGGCGGTCGGTGTCGTGGTGCCCGGCATCATCGACGCCGAGACCGGCACCGTGGGCGCCGAGAACCTGGCCTGGGCCGGTACGCCGGTGCTCGCGGAACTCCGTGCCGCGATCGGCCACGACCAGCGGGTCGTCCTCGCGCACGACGTCCGGGCCGGCGGGTACGCCGAGCTCCGCCAGGGCGCCCTGACCGGTACGACGAACTCGCTCTTCCTCCCGCTCGGCACCGGGATCGCGGCGGCGATGGTCGTCGACGGTTCCCTGGTCAGCGGCGACGGGTACGCCGGGGAGCTCGGCCACACCAGATTCGTCAACGGCGAGGCCGCCGAGCTCTGCGCCTGCGGCCAATGGGGTTGCCTCGAGACGGTCGCCTCGGCGGCAGCGCTGGCCAGACGGTACGGCGTACGCACGGGCCGCGTCGTCGACGGCTCTCGTGAGGTGCTGGAACTCCTGGCCGATGGTGATCCTGATGCCGAGGCGGTGTGGAAAGAAGCCATGGCCGCGTTGGTCGATGCGCTGGTGCTCTACACGACGCTGGTCGCGCCGACCCGGATCGCGATCGGCGGCGGTCTGGTCGGGGCCGGTGAGACCCTGCTGGCACCGCTGCGCGAGGGCGTCGCCGCGCGACTCACGTTCCAGCGACGCCCGGAGATCGTCGCCGCCGAACTCGGCGAGGAAGCCGGCTGCCTAGGCGCCGCCCTGATGGCCTGGGACAGCGTCATCGAGGACGAGAGTGGGGACGGGACGGTATGACGACGTATCGGGTGGCTCGACTGGTCACGCCGGATGAGGTCTATGAGGGCGCCTGGATCCAGGTGGTCGACGGCGACATCGTCGCGCTCGGCCGTCGGTCCGACGGGATGCCCGCCGACGGGCAGCGTCCCGAGGACCTCGGCGACGTCACGGTCGTTCCGGGTTTCGTCGACATCCACACGCACGGCGGCGGCGGTTCGACGTACTCGACCACTGATCCCGAGGAGGCCCGCAAGGTCGCGGCCTTCCACGCCAAGCACGGCACCACGACGACGATGGCCAGCCTGGTCACCGGACCGCTGGACGAGCTCGTCGACCAGACCGCCTGCCTGGCCGAGCTGATCACCGACGGCGTGATCGCGGGCGTTCACCTCGAAGGCCCGTTCCTGTCGGAGGCCCGGTGCGGAGCCCATGAGCCGACACTCCTCCGGGACCCGGTCAAGGAAGACGTCGCGAAGGTGCTCAGCGACGCGGTGAAGATGGTGACGATCGCGCCGGAGCTGCCGAGCGGCCTGGATGCGATCCGCCAGGTCGTCGACGCCGGCGCGGTCGCGGCGCTCGGGCACACGGACGCGACGTACGAGCAGATGATCGGCGGTGCGGATGCCGGCGCGACGGTGGCGACCCACCTCTTCAACGGGATGCGGCCGTTCCACCACCGCGACCCAGGTCCGGTGGGCGCCGCGCTGAACGATCCGCGCCTGCTGCTCGAAGTGATCAACGACGGCATGCACCTGGATCCGCAGGTGGTCCGGGTCGCGCTCGCCGCAGCCGGGGTCGACCGGATCGCGCTCATCACCGACGCGATGGTCGCGACCGGGATGCCCAACGGACGGTACCAACTCGGCAGCCTCGAGGTGGACGTCGAGGACGGGCTCGCGACGCTTGCCCACGGCACCCATTCGATCGCGGGCAGCACGTTGACGATGGACGTCGCCTTCGCCAATGCGGTCAAGGCCGGGACCTCATTGGTCGACGCATCGCGGATGGCATCGGGGACACCGGCGCAGGCGTTCGGCTGGTACGACGTGGGCAGTATCGTGGCCGGCAAGCGGGCCGACCTCGTTCTTCTGGACGAGGAGTACGCCGTCCGCAAGGTGATGCGGGCCGGCGCGTGGCTGGACTGATCGGGACCGTCACCCTCAACCTGGCGCTCGACGTCACGTACGGCGTCGCCGAGCTGAGGGTCGGCGGCAGCCATCGGGTCACCGATATCAAGCAGCGTGCCGGTGGCAAAGGTGTCAACGTCGCGAGGGTTGCCGCGACCTTGGGGCATGAAGTGCTCGCGCTCGGATTCGTCGGCGGAGTGACCGGTGAGCTGGTCGCCGAAGAGCTGTTCGATGCGGGACTGACGGCGCTGCTGACTCCGATCCGCGGCGAGACCCGCCGGACTGTTGCCATCGTCAACGGTGTCGACGGCGACGCGACGATCTTCAACGAAGCCGGGCCGTCGGTCTCGGACGACGAATGGCGCGCGTTCCTCGACCGGATGCCGTGGGCGCGACTCGGCGTACTGGCCTGTTCGGGTAGCCTGCCGCCGGATCTTCCGGCCGATGCGTACGCGGAGATCGCCGTTCACGCGCGGCACCACGACGTTCTCACCGTGATCGACGCCGGCGGCGAAGCGCTGATGGCCGCGGCGAAGGCGGGCGCCGTCGTACGCGCCAACGCCGCTGAACTGAAAGAAGCCCTCGGCAACGACATCGAGGTCGAAGAGGGCGCAAGGCAACTGGTGTCCGTCGGCGCAACAGCTGCTGTCATCACCGACGGATCACGCGGAATGGTTGCTGCCAGCAAGCATGGCGCCTGGCGCGCGCTGCCGGTCGAGCGAGTCTCCGGCAACCCGACCGGTGCCGGCGATGCCTGTACTGCGGTCGTGGCGGCCGCCGTCGCCGAAACACCCCAGCCGGACTGGTCCGCAGTACTCAAGTCGGCCGTTGCCGCATCCGCTGCTGCGGTCCTGACACCGGTTGCCGGCGACATCGAGCTCGCGGCGTACCAGCGGTGGCTGCCGCAAGTCGCCGTACAGAGCCTTTAAGAACAAAGGGAGTCAGAAGATGCCGTTGGTTTCCGGAGCCGAGGTCGTACTGGGTGCAGCGAAGGCGGGGAAGGGCGTCGGCGCGTTCAATGTGATCCAGCTGGAGCACGCGACCGCGCTGATCGCCGGGGCCGAGCAGGTCGGCGCGCCGGTCATCCTGCAGATCAGTGAGAACGCGGTGAAGTACCACGGTTCGCTCAAGCCGATCGGCGTCGCGACGCTGGCTGCTGCCTCGGCGGCGACGGTGCCGGTGGTGGTTCACCTCGATCACGCGATGGATCGCGACCTGGTCGCCGAGGCGGTGGCGCTCGGCTTCACCTCGGTGATGTTCGACGCCTCGAAGCTCGAGTACGCCGACAATGTCGCCGCTACGACCGAGGTGACGACCTTCTGCCACGACCACGGCGTCTTCGTCGAAGCGGAGATCGGTGAGGTCGGCGGCAAGGACGGCGTCCACGCTCCCGGCGCCCGGACCCGCCCGGACGAGGCGCTCGCCTTCGCTCAAGCGACCGGGGTGGATGCCCTCGCGGTCGCCGTCGGTTCGTCCCATGCGATGACCGAGCGCACCGCTGAACTCGACTTCGCGCTGATCGCTGAGCTGCGCGCCGCCGTACCGGTTCCCCTTGTATTGCACGGTTCTTCGGGTGTCGCCGACGACGACCTGACCCGCGCGGTCGAGGCGGGGATGACGAAGGTCAACATCGCGACTCACCTCAACAACGTCTTCACCGCCTCGGTCCGCGAAACCCTCGCCGCCAACCCGGCCTTGGTCGACACCCGCAAATACCTGGGTCCAGCCCGTACGGCGGTCGCCGCGGAGGTCGCCCGCCTGCTAACCCTCCTGAAGGCAATCTGATCCCACTCGGCTGGTCAGAGGGAGCAGTTGCCGCGGACCCAGCCGGCTCTGAGCTGGTCGCGGGCGAGCTGCACCTGTTCTCGGGCGCTCGGGTCCGGCACCTCGTAGTCGTCGATAAGCCGCGTCAGCGCGAACTCGATCGCTGCCACCACGGCGTCCTCCTGCGAGACCTCAGACTCGTTGACGCCCGCCACACCGGCGGTCAACGCGGCGATGCCGGCCAGCTCCTGCGGAGTGAGCCGCAGGCGTAGCTCGGTTCTGCTGTCCACGCATCCTCCTCGGCGGTTGGTAGAGTCATCTTGCAATGCAACGGTCATGTTTCACAAGAGCACTCGGGGTGAGGAGTCGATCGGGATGACGGCAACCGCGGTGGACCAGACCCTGCGGGCGGCCACCGTCGAGGTGCTCGCCGAGCACGGCTGGAACGGCGTCACGCTCGAACGCGTCGCGGAACGTGTCGGCCGGTCCCGCGTCACGCTCTGGCGCCAGGGCCTGTCCGTCGAGACGCTGCTGAATGCCCTGCTCGATGATCTGGCGCAGGACTATCGCGACACCATGTGGCCGGTGCTCGCCGCGCACGGCACCGGAAGAGAGAACCTGGTCCGCACGCTGACCGCCTTGTTCGACGTGATCGACCGGCATATTCCGCTGATGCTCTCCTCCGACCTGATCTTCCATCGGGAGCAAGAGCGCAACGGCTCGGTCTCCTTCCTGGACCCGTTCGAGCGCTTCCTGCGGGAGGGCGCGGCCGACGGTTCGCTCCATCCCCGGGGGCGGATCAGCGATGTCGCCGAGGTGCTGCTCGTGAGTGCGGCCTTCACCTACGTGCACATGCGCGGCCGGCATCACTGGTCGAAGTCGCGGGTCCGCGGCCTGACCCTGGACCTGACCCTGCGCGGCCTCGTCGACCCCTGAGCCGTGCAACATGCCTGTTGCAATTCCTGCAACAGCGGTGTTACATGGGAGTCGAAGCTGACCAGCACGTCGAGGGGAATCGCCATGACATTGCCGTACGCCGAACCACTCACCAAGCTCAGCCCTGGTCCGCGAGTGATCCCCGAGCCGCCGCGCGTCGGCGAGCCCGGCGGGGACCCGTGCGGACTCTGCACCTGGATCGCCGATCCGGAAGCCTCCGGACATCGGCCGCCGCTGTGGAGCAACGAGGACTGGGTGCTGTGCCGGGCGACCGAGATCACCATTCCGGGCATCGTCTGGCTGACCACCCGCGAGCACCACGACTCGTTCGCCGATCTGCCGGAGCGGGTCGCCGCGAGCTACGGCGGCGTGGTCGCGCGGATCGAACGGGCCATCCTGGCGCTCGGCGACATCGCACGCGTTCATGTCTACCGCTGGGGTGACGGTTCGTCCCACTTCCACGTCTGGTTCTACCCGCGCCCGCTCGGCATGCTCGAAGCCCGCCGCGAAATGCTCCCCCTCTGGGCAGACCTGATGCCGGAACTCCCGAAGGAAGCCGCCGAAGAAGCCGAACAAAAGATCGCCGCCGCCATGAGGGCAGGCGATCCGCAGCCATGAACCCGAGGTGGGGAAGCTCGCGCCGGGCGCCCGTTGGGCGCCCGCTCGTGAGGGCGGCCGGGGCGCCGCTCGTGAGGGCGCCGGGGGTGCTGCGGTGAAGCCGGAGGCGAGCCAGCCTGGGTTGGTGCGGGGGTTGGGGTTGGCGGATGCGGTGGTGATCGGGGTCGGGTCGATGGTGGGGGCCGGGGTGTTCGCGGTCTGGGCGCCTGCTGCCCGGGCCGCGGGGGCCGGACTGCTGGCCGGGCTGGTGATCGCCGGGATTGTTGCCTACTGCAACGCGGCTTCTTCGGCCCAGTTGGCCGCGGTCTACCCGGTGTCGGGTGGCGCCTACATCTACGGCAGGGAACGGCTTTCTCCCACCCTCGGCTTCCTGGCCGGCTGCTGTTTCGTGATCGGCAAGACCGCCTCATGCGCCGCGATGGCGCTCACCTTCGCGACGTACGTAGTACCGGACCCCGGTTGGCTCCGCCGAGGAGTCGCGTTGGCAGCGGTGCTCCTGCTGGCCGCCGTCAACTACCGAGGAGTGACCCGGACGGCTCGCCTCACCCGGATCATCGTCGCCTGTTCGCTGGCCGTCCTCGCACTCGTCCTGATCCTCGTCCAAACCTCGACCGGTCCGCATCGGTTCCCATCGGTCTGGCCAGGTGGGACAAGCGTCTACGGAGTTCTCCAAGCGGCCGGCCTACTCTTCTTCGCCTTCGCCGGCTACGCAAGAATCGCGACGATGGGCGAGGAGGTCCGCGACCCGGCACGGATCATCCCCCGAGCCGTCTTCATCGCACTACTCGTTGCCGTAGGCATCTATGCACTCATCGGCCTGACCCTGCTCAGCACAGTCGGCGCCGACGGCCTCGCATCCTCCGCCGCACCGCTCGCAACAGCAGTCAGTACTGCGGACGCCGCCTGGGCGGTTTCCATCGTCCGGATCGGCGCCGCACTAGCCAGCCTAGGAGCGTTGCTCGCCCTGATCGCCGGCATCGGCCGCACCACCTTGGCGATGGCCCGCAACGGCGACCTCCCCAGCTGGCTCGCCGCCGTTCATCCGCGCTACCGGGTCCCACATCATGCCGAGGTAGCGCTCGCCGTGGTCGTCGGAGTCCTGGTGCTGACCACCGACCTGCGCGGCGTGATCGGCTTCTCGTCGTTCGGTGTCCTGTTGTACTACGCGGTCGCCAACGCGGCCGCTTTCACGCAGCCCCGGGACCAGCGTCGCTGGTCCCGGGTGGTCAACATCGTCGGCTTGCTCGGTTGTGTCGTCCTGGCTTTCACCCTGCCGATCGCCTCGGCGGCGACCGCGGCCGGCGTACTGGTTGTCGCGTTGCTGGTCAGGTCAGGTCGCGGCGGATCCGCCAGAAGCTGAAGCCGGCCAGGGCAAACGCCAAGACCAGGAAGACGCCGGTCTCGCGCCACTGCAGATCCCAGAACCGGCTGGCAGGAATGTAGGTGATCTTCTGCCGGTAACCCTCGTCCGCCAACCGGGTGAAACAGGACGCCAGCGACTCGTTCGTTGACTCCCGCTCCGTTCCGCCCGGGCCCGGAGGTCGCGGAACACAGGCTCCGAACCAAGCGGGCAGCAGCTTCTGGACCTTCCCGGCGGAGTTCACCGTCTGGTCGGCCAGTTTCCAGTCGCCTGGTCCGTCCATCTTGACCTCGAGGCCTTTCACCTGAGGATTTGCCGCCGACCCATCGATCTGGAGCCCCCGCATGTTGTCGTCGGTCACGATCGTGGTGGCCGTCGACGGGCTGACCAGATGCGGCCTCAGCAGGATCGGCGAGAAGATCTGCACTGCGATGACCACGGCCAGGGTCAGCGCGACCGCGACCAGGCTCCGGCGGACGATCAGGCCGATCGCGATGCCGAGGGTGAACGCGAAGGCCGTGTAGCCGATCGGAACGATGCCGCGGCCGGCGAACACCGACGGCCAGAGTCGCGGCACGAACGAGTTGGTGTCGGCGCCACTGCCGACCGCGTCGTCGATCGGGTCGGACCACCGGGTCACTGCCAGGCTGAGCAGACCGGTGAGGGCCACCGCGGACACGCCACTGACCACCAGCTTGGTGAGCAGCCAGCGGGCCCGGCTGATGCTCTGGGTCCAGACCAGGCGGTGCGTCCCGGCCTCCAGTTCGCGGGCGATCAACGGCGCGCCCCAGAAGGCGCCGATCACCGGCGGAGCGGCGTACACCGCGATCATGCCGATGGCATACAGGCGGAGGTTCCAGTGCTGGAACGAGAGTTGCTCGAGGAAGGCGGACTTGTTCAACTGATAGTCGTGCAACATGCCGGGCCCGGTCAGCAGCAACACGAAGCCGATCACGATGACCGCGGCGGCGATCACCGATGCCTGCAGGCGGAACTGACGCCAGGTCAGCCAGATCATCTTTGGACCTCCAGGACCGGACGGTGGTTGTTCTCTTCAGGTGCGACGT
Source organism: Kribbella sp. NPDC006257 (assembly GCF_040613535.1). NCBI lineage: Bacteria > Bacillati > Actinomycetota > Actinomycetes > Propionibacteriales > Kribbellaceae > Kribbella > Kribbella sp. NPDC006257. Next base: position 113,305 of record NZ_JBEXSJ010000024.1, on the reverse strand, counting down.
TGCGGCCCATGTAGGCCAGCACGAGGTCTTCGAGGGAGAGCCTGCTGACGGCCCAGGCGGGATCGAGGATCGGCTCGTCGGTCCGGATCAGCAGCGTGGACTGGCGATCCGTGTGGCTGGCCGTGATCACGTGCTGGGCCGCGGGCAGCGTCTTCTCGTCGCGCCGCGGGCCGGTGAGCCGGTAGTGGGTCGCCAGCAGCGTCTCGATGTCGCCGCTGACCTGGACCCTGGAATCGACCAGTACGACGAGGTAGTCGCAGGACCGCTCGACGTCGGAGACCAGGTGGGACGACAGCACGACGCTTATCTCCTGCTCGGCGACGGCCTCCATCAGGTCCTGCAGGAACTCCCGCCGGGCCAGTGGATCGAGCGACGCGACCGGCTCATCGAGGATCAGCAGCTCGGGGCGTTTCGCGATGCCCAGGGTGAGCGCGAGTTGCGCGCGCTGGCCGCCGGACAGCCGGCCGGCCCGCTGTTTCAGGTCATAGCCGAGCCGCTTGATCCGGGCCTGCGCGAGCGAGTCGTCCCAGCCCGGGTTGAGCCGGGCGCCGAGGCGCAGGTGGTCGGCCACACTCAGCCGGTTGTACGTCGGGGTGTCCTGGGCGACGAAGCCGACCTGTGCGCGTTGCGACGTACCGGCCGGGGCGCCCAGTACTTCGACGCTGCCGCTGGTCGGCGTGAGCAGGCCGACCGCGAGGTTGAGCAGCGTGCTCTTACCGGCGCCGTTGGGGCCGACCAGGCCGACGACGCGGCCGGCCGGGACGTCGAGGGTGCAATCGGACAACGCCCAGCGCCGCCCGTACTTCTTGCCCAGCCCGTGGGCCTGCAGAACCGTGTTCACGCTATCTCCTCCTGGGCGGCGGTGCGAAAGGTGGCCGAGAAAAGTGCCTCGATGCTCTCGTCGTCGAGGCCGGCCCGGCGGGCCTTGGTGAGCCAGCGCTGCAGGTCCTGCCGCAGCGGTCCGTGGGCGGCCAACGACGTGTCCGCCAGGGTCTGGGTGACGAACGTCCCGACCCCCTGCTTGGCCTGGACCAGCCCTTCGTGTTCGAGCTCGCGATAGGCCTTCAGCACGGTGTTGGGGTTGATCGCGAGCTGACCGACCACCTCTTTGACCGTCGGCAGCCGGTCGCCGACGCGCAACAGCCCCAGCCGGAGCGCGTTGCGGACCTGCTGGACGATCTGCTGGTACGGCGAGACGCCCGACCGCTCGTCGAGATGGAACTCGATCATCGCGTTACTCCATTCATCTAGTTAACTAGCACAATACGCTGCGCTCCGGGCCAGTCGTCAAGTGGTGATCCCCAACTGAGGGAGGATTCCGCTGTGACTGAGTCAGAGGTGACCGTCCGGAAGGCTGTCGAGGCAGACAGCGACACGTTGATCGCGCTGGAGCGGACCGCGTTCGACTCGCGGTCGGGCTTCCCCTCGTTCCGGGTCGCCGAGAAGGAATCGTTCTTCACCGAGCGGTGCCGGCCGGAGAACGTGCTCGTTGCCACGGACAGCGAGGAGATCGTCGGTTTCGCCCGGTTGACGAACAAATACCCGTTCCCCGAAGGAGCCGGCGTACTGACCGTCGGCGGCCTCGCCGTCGCGCAGACCGCGCGCCGCCGTGGCGTCGGCTCAGCCCTGCTGAACGCGATCAAGGCCGAGGGCGAGCGCCAAGGCGCTCGCAAGATCAGCCTCAACGTCTTCGCCGTCAACGACGAGGCGCAACGGCTCTACGCCAAGCACGGCTACGTCGTGGAGTCCCGCCGGACAGCCGAGTTCACCATCGACGGCGAACTCATGAACGATCTCGGTCTGGCGCTGTTCCTTTGATCGCTGCATAACGGCGCAGCGATTCCTCCCGCGCCGCACCGTGGTCGACGATCCGCGCCGGGTACCCCGGTACGTCGTACTTCCACGGCTCGTGTGCCGCCTTGCCGGCCAGGTCGCGCAACTCGGGAACCCACCTGCGGACGTAGGCAGCCTCGGGATCGAACTTGAGCCCCTGCGTGGTCGGATTGAAGATTCGGAAGTACGGCGACGCGTCGGCACCACACCCCGCAACCCACTGCCAGTTCAGCGAATTCGATGCGAGATCCCCGTCCCGCAACTGCTTCATGAACCAACGCGCGCCGTACTTCCAGTGCACCTGCAGGTCCTTGACCAGGAACGACGCGACCACCATCCGGACCCGGTTGTGCATGAACCCGGTGGCGGCCAGCTCCCGCATCCCCGCGTCGACGATCGGGTACCCGGTCAACCCGTTGCACCAGGCATCGAAACCGTCGCCCGGTTCGTCGTACGCCATCCGCTCGAACTCCGGCCGCAACGGCTTCCACGCAGCCTCCGGATACCGGGCGAGCAGATCGGCGCAGAACTCCCGCCAGGCGAGTTCCCGCTGGTACGCCGTGGCGCCGGCACTCCGCTTCGCTGCGAGATCGGCCAGCATCGTGCGCGGATGGATCTCCCCGTACTTCAACGGGATCGACATCCGCGAGGTGGAATCCAGATCCGGCCGATCCCGCTCGTCGTCGTACGCCGCGATGTCGCCGAGATACTCCTGCCAACGCTTCCGCGCGACCTCTTCTCCTGCTTCCGCGGTGCTCTCCGGCAGAGCCTCGCTTTTCAACCCGATCCACTCGACGCCGGTCGGTGCAGCGACCGGTTGCCGCCAGCCGTGGTCGCGCCACGCCCCGTAGTACGGGGTGAAGACCTGGTACGACGTGCCCTGCCTCGTCAGCACCCGGCCGGGCGCAACGGCGTACGGGGATCCGGTGCTGACGAGCGGGCAATCGAGCGCCTCGGCGACGGCGGAGTCGCGGCGTCCGCCGTACGGGCCGTAGTCGGCCGCGATGTGGACGCTTGCGGCGCCGATCTCGCGGGCGAGCGCCGGCAGCACCGTCGCCGGATCACCATGCCGTACGACGAGGTTGCCACCGATCGAGTCGGAGAGGCTGCGCAAGGAAGCGGCCAACTGCTCCTGCCGCGGCGATCCGGCTTTGTCCCACAGGGCGGAATCGAGGACGAACAAGGCCAGCACCCGGCCGTCGCCGGCCGCCACCGCGTCGAGCAGCGCCGGATTGTCGGCCAGCCGCAGATCACGCCGGAACCACATCACCGCAGACCCCATCGGCTCATCCTGGCCGATGCACAACTTTCGAGGGCACTTGAACGGCGGTGGCCGCTGGCGTGGGCGATTGGGTAAGGCTTGCCTACGTGAGTGAGAATGGTTGTCGTGAGCGAGCTGATCGATACCACCGAGATGTACCTGCGGACCGTCTACGAGCTGGAAGAAGAAGGCATCCTGCCGCTGCGCGCGCGGATCGCCGAACGGCTCCACCAATCCGGCCCGACGGTCAGCCAGACGGTGGCCCGGATGGAGCGCGACGGCCTGGTCACGGTCGAGGGCGACCGGCACCTGGAGCTCACCGCGGTCGGCCGGATGCAGGCGACCCGGGTGATGCGCAAGCACCGGCTGGCCGAGCGGCTGCTGGTCGACGTCATCGGGCTGGAGTGGGAGGACGTGCACGCGGAGGCCTGCCGCTGGGAACACGTGATGAGCGACGCGGTCGAGCTGCGGCTGCTGAAGATCCTGGACAACCCGACCGAGTCGCCGTACGGCAACCCGATCCCGGGTCTGGAGGAGCTGATCAAGGACACCGCGGCGACCGAGATCGGCGAGTTCCGGTTCGGCGTGGAGCCGTTGGACAAGGTGCTCGACCAGGCGACCGGCGAGAGCGTCCGGGTGCTGGTCCGGCGGATCGCCGAGCCGGTGCAGACCGACGACGGTGCGATGGCCGTACTGCGGCGCGCGGGCGCGCTGCCCGGCCGCGAGGTCGACTCGATGCTCGACGCCGAAGGTGTCCTGGTCGGCAGCCGCGAAGCCGGCGGCGTGATCAGCGACGAGACCGCGGGACACATCTTCGTAAGCGTCGTATAACGCCCCCCACCCTTTCCTTCGTTCCCTTGTCTTTGCACTTCGTTTTAGTTCAGAGCTGCATTAAGGGGTTGCGCTCGATGGTGTACTGCGTGTGATCAGGCAGTAACGTCTGACGGCGATGCCTGAGAACGAGATCGACTGGCCCGGATACCTGCGGCAGTTCCACACCGCGACCCCGGGCAGTACCGAAGCCCTGCTGTCCCGCGCTGTGTCGGGCGACCACACGCCGTACCGATGGCTGGTTCGCGCTGTCTCCGCGGAGTCCCGCCGGATCCTCGATCTGGCCTGTGGCAACGGTCCGGTCGCCCGCGAGCTGTACGGCCGCTGGGTGGTCGGCGTCGACAACAACTCGGTGCAGCTCAGCGGTTCGCCCGGTCCGAAGGTGCAGGCGGACGCCCTGCACCTGCCGTTCGCGAACGAAGCCTTCGACGTCGTCACCTGCTCGATGGGCCTGATGGTCCTCCAGCCGCTCCCCGACGTCCTGGCCGAAGCGGCGCGCGTACTGCGGCGGGGAGGCGTGCTGGCGGCAACCGTCCCGGCCGTCCGGCCGTTGCGCCGGGGCGACATCCGCACGCTCAGCGGGCTGACCACGCGACTGCGATCGACACCGCAGTTCCCGGCCGGTGGCGAGATCACCGGCCTGCGCGCTCTGCTCAACGGCGCCGGTTTCGACGTGCTGGAGAGTCAGCGCGAGCGTTACGCGTACACCGTCCGCTCGATCGACGACGCCCGTCGCTTGGTCGGCGCCCTCTACCTGCCCGGCGGCTCCGATGCGCGGCGTGAGACCGCAGCCGCCTGGCTTACCGAGCGGGCTGAAACCAAGCCGGACGGGCTCGAGGTCGCCATCCCGGTCCGCCGGATCACTGCGATGCGCACCAAGCTCGCCCTGTCCTGAGTCTCGTCGCGCCTTCCGGAGATTGGGCGGCCGGGGTAGCTGACGCCGCGGGTAGGTACGGTTCTCGTGTGGCTGCTCTGGTCTGGTCGGTTCGGTCGGTGGATCACGCCCTCGACGGGGAGACGGTCTACCGCGAACTGCTGGCGGACGAACCGGTCGCCTTCTGGCTCGACGGGAGTCTGACCGACCGGGCCCCCCGGCGGGTCTCGGTCCTCGGGACGTCGGCCGGCGCCGAGGTCGTCGTACGGGACGTGGCTGACGGTGACGTGTTCGCCGAGTTACAGGAGTTGCTCGCCGCCAAACGGGCACGGCTGGGCGCAGTACCGGCGGAGTTGGCGGACGTCTTCCCGGGTGGGTACGTCGGGTACTTCGGCTACGAGCTCAAAGCGCTGACCGGGGGAGCGGCGGTCCATGAAGCCCCGACCCCGGATGCGTTGTGGATCTGGGCGGATCGCTTCGTCGTCATCGATCACGACCGCGAGCTCAGCTATCTGGTGGCGGTCGACGAACCGGGCTCGCCGTCGGCGGCCGCCTGGCTCGAGTCGTCGACCTCGTCCTGGTGGATGAGCGGGCGGCAGGCCCCGTCGATCGCGTCGATGGATCTCGAGGCCCATCTCGAACAGGATCGCGCGACCTATCTGGCCGGGATCGGCGCGTGCATGGCTGCCTTGGAAGCTGGTCGGACGTACGAGGTGTGCCTGACCAACAGGGTGCGGCTGCCCGCGGTGGAGGACCCGCTCGAGTTCTATCTCTGGCAACGCGAGCAGAACCCGGCGCCGTACTCGGCCTTCCTCCGGTACGGCGAACTCGCGGTGGCCAGCTCGTCGCCCGAGCGTTTCCTGACCGTGGATGCGGACGGCTGGGCCGAGTGCCGCCCGATCAAGGGGACCGCCTCGCGCCTGGACGACGCCGCGCAGGACGAGCTTGCCGCCAAGGCGCTGGCTGAGGACGAGAAGACCCGCGCCGAGAACCTGATGATCGTGGACCTGATCCGCAACGACCTCGGTCGGGTGAGTGTGCCGGGCACTGTCCAGGTGCCGCAGTTGATGGTGGTCGAGAGCTACCGGACGGTGCACCAACTGGTGACGACAGTGCGCGGCCGGCTTCGGCCCGACGTCGACGCGCTGGACGCAGTACGGGCTTGTTTTCCGCCGGGTTCGATGACCGGGGCGCCGAAGATCGCGACGATGGAACTGCTCGACTCGCTGGAATGGAGCGCTCGGGGCGTCTATTCCGGAGTGCTCGGTTATCTCACGCTGGACGGCCGCGCGGATCTGAGCGTGGTGATCCGCACGGCGGTGCTCACGCCCGACGGCACCGTGGTCGGGGCGGGTGGGGCGATCGTGCTCGACTCGGATCCGGCCGCGGAGTACGACGAAATGGTGCTCAAGGCAACGGCTACGATCGGTAGGGTCTCGTGAACGCTTTACTGGTGGCGGATTCTTTCCTGGTTGCCGGCGGCAAGGTTCGTGGTCTCGACCTGCACCGGGAGCGGTTCGCCGGTTCCTGTGCTGCTGCGGGGTTCGCGGGAGCGGGGGAGTTCTGGGACGGGTCGTTGTCCCGCATCCCGACCTTCGGGCGATGGTTCCCGCGCTTCGAGCTGACCTCCGACGGGCCTGCTCTCCAGGTGCGCCCGGCGCCGTCGACCGGCGGGCGGATCCGGGTCGCGATCCACACCGGACCCGATCCGCGGACCTCACCTTTTGTCAAGGGGCCCGACCTCGAGGCGTTGGGTGAGGTGAAGGCGAAGGCGTTCGCGGACTTCGCGGCCGACGAGGTGCTGATCGTCGACACCGACGGCGTCGCGCTCGAGGCGGCGTACTCGGCGTTGGCCTGGTGGGAGGACGACACCCTCTGCTTGCCGCCTGCCGACCGCCGGTTCCTCCCGTCGGTGACCGCTCGGCTGCTCCGTGAGGTGGCGTCGTCCCAAGGCGTCGCGGTCGAGGAACGGGCCCGGACGGCCGACGAGCTCACGGCGTACGAGACCTGGCTGGTGAACGCACTCCACGGCATCCGCCCCGTCCATGCCTGGAACCACGGGCCCATCGATCCGCTCCCTGGCTCTCTTGCCACTGCTTGGCAGTCCCAGCTGGAAGGCCTTGCCCGCCCGATCTGAACTAGTGGCCTGAGTCCGAAGTTCACTAGGTCTTGCCAAAAACTGATATCACTATGCTACCTTCGTGCTAGATACCCCACGAAGGAGACGAACGATGAGCGCGGATGCAGATGTGATGGTGGAGATGCCGAAGCCGAAGGTGACCGAGCGGTCGGCCGGCGATCTGAACGGGTGGCCGCTGCTCGGGGTGACGCTGGTGTTGCTGGCGGCCGGGATCGCGCTGTTCGCCGTCGGGCTGAATGGTGAGCACATCGCCCTGGTCATCGTCGCAGTGGTGCTGTTCGTCGCCGGGTTGATCGTCTCCGCCGGCCTGACCCCGGTCTCGCCCGGACGGGCCCGGGTGCTGCAGGTCCTCGGTCGGTACTCCGGCACGATCCGCACCGACGGTCTGCGCTGGGTGAACCCGATCTCGATCCGGACCGAGATCTCCACCCGGATCCGCAACCACGAGACGGCCGTTGCCAAGGTCAACGATGCCGACGGCAACCCGATCGAGATCGCCGCGGTCGTGGTCTGGCAGGTCGAGGATACTGCGCAGGCCCGGTTCGAGGTGGACGACTTCGTCGAGTTCGTGGCGATCCAGACCGAGACCGCGGTCCGGCACATCGCCAACAGCTACCCGTACGACGTGCACAACCCGGACGGTGGATTGTCCTTGCGGGACAGCACGGACGTGATCACCGAGACGCTCTCCACCGAGATCGGCGCCCGGGTGCACGCGGCCGGCGTACACGTGATCGAGTCGCGGATCACGCATCTGGCCTACGCGCCCGAGATCGCCCAGGCGATGCTCCGTCGCCAGCAGGCCGGTGCCGTCGTCGCCGCGCGCAGCCAGATCGTCGAAGGTGCCGTCGGCATGGTCGAGATGGCGCTGGAGAAGCTGTCCGAGCGGAACGTCGTGGAGCTGGACGAGGAGCGCAAGGCGACCATGGTCAGCAATCTGATGGTGGTGCTCTGTGGCGACCGTGACGCCCAGCCGGTGGTCAACGCCGGTTGCCTCTACCAGTGAGCTAGCCGGTGCCTTCCGAACGTAAGCAGCTCCTGCTCCGGCTCGACCCAGCGGTCCACGATGCCCTGGCCCGCTGGGCCGCCGACGACCTCCGGAGTACGAACGCCCAGATCGAGTTCCTGCTCCGCCGCGCGCTCGCCGAGGCCGGCCGGCTCCCGTCGACGGCCGGCAAGATGCGCCCCCAGGGCCGGCCCCGTAAGGACGAGGCCTGACCCGCACTGCTTGACCTGACCCACTCTCGGGGTGCTACGGTTCGTTGGTCAAGTAATGAACCTACGAACCGAAGAACCAAGAGCCGAGCAGGAGGGACCGCGGTGTTCGACGATCGCAGCCCGATCTATCTCCAGATCGCGGACCAGATCAAGAACGACATCGTCACGGGTGCCCTCGCCGAGGACGAACAGGTCATGTCGACGAACCAGTACGCGGCGTTCTACCGGATCAACCCCGCCACCGCGGCCAAGGGCTTCGCCCAGCTGGTCGACGAGGGCGTGCTCTACAAGAAGCGCGGGATCGGGATGTTCGTCAGCCCGAATGCCCGCGATCTTCTCCGGACCGGACGACAGGGCTCGTTCTTCACCGAGGTGGTCGATCCGATGATCCGTGAGGCCCAGGCGATCGGTGTTCCGTTGAAGGACGTCGTCGCGCACATCGAGAAGGCCGGCAGGGGCGGTGCCGAGTGAGCGGCCTCGGCGTACGGACCGAGAATCTGACCGTCACCTTCAGCGGCGTACCGGCGGTCGACGGTCTCGACCTGCGCCTCGCGCCCGGCAAGATCCACGGCCTGCTGGGCCGGAACGGGTCCGGCAAGAGCACGCTCGCCGCGACGCTGGCCGGCTTCCGGGAGCCGTCGGCCGGGCGGGTGCTGATCGAATGCGACGAGTTCGGTGCAGCCCGCGAGCCGTACGAGGACGCGGTCGTCACGTCGCGGGTGTGCCTGATCCGCGAGTCCGGTGATCTGATGGGCAACCCACCGGTGAAGAACGTCCTCGGGCTGGCGAGCGCGCTGCGGCCGTACTGGGACGCCGAGGTCGCCGGTGAGCTGATGGACAAGTTCGAGCTCTCGCCGCGGCAGAAGGTGCAGAAGCTGTCCCGCGGCAAGAAGTCCGCACTCGGCGTCGTCCTCGGGATCGCGAGCCGCGCGCCACTGACGATCTTCGACGAGTCGTACCTCGGCATGGATGTCCCGTCCCGCAATCTCTTCTACGACGCCTTGCTGGCCGACTACACCGAGGTCCCGCGGACGATCGTGCTGTCGACCCACCTGGTCAGCGAGGTCAGCTCGCTGCTCGAGGAGGTCGTCATCCTCGACCGGGGCCGGCTCGTCACCCAGTCACCGGTCGACTCACTGCGCGGCCGCGGGGCCGCGATCGTCGGGCCCGCCGCGATGGTCGACGAGTTGACCGCCGACCTGATGGTGCTCGCCGAGCAGCGCCTGGGCGGGACGAAATCCGTCACCGTGCTGGGCGATCTGGACGACCTTCTGCTGGCGAAGGCGCGCTCGGCCGGCCTCGAGATCGGCCCGGTCGGGCTGCAGGATCTCTTCGTCCACCTGACCGGATCCACGCACGCGAAGGAGGGCGACCGATGAGCGCCGCCGCGACCGAAGCCCGTACCGCGGCGTTGCCGGGCACCGCCACCGCAGGCGGCCGGCTGCGCTCCGTGCTCCGGGCGATGATGATCGGACTGCGCCCGATGGTCCTCGGGTACTGCCTGGTGATGGTGGTCAGCTTCACCATCGGCGGCCTGATCACCCAGTACTTCGGCGGTGGCCTCCACCACAGCATGTGGGACTACGGCACCCAGTCGCCGAAGTACTTCTCGTCCGCGATCGGCATCACGCTGACCCCCGCGTTGTTCACGCTGCTGATCGCGCACGGCGTTACCCGACGGATGTATGCCGTGGCCAGCAGCATCCTGCTGGTCGGCGCCGCCGCATCAATCGCCCTGCTGTGGGTGGTTGTCTACCAGGTGGAACGCGGGATCTACTCCTGGGCCGGACTCACCCAGGCGCTGGAGAATCCGCACCTGTTCACCAAGACCTCGCAGGTCGGGCTGATCTTCACCGAGTTCTTCCTGCTGATCATTTCGCACGAAGTCGCCGGCTGGTTGCTCGGCATCGGGTTCTACCGGTTCGGCTTCTGGAAGGGTCTCGCGTTGCTGCCCCTCGGCATCCTGCCGGCGGCCGCCGCGGAACTCCTGCTGGTCGCGCAGTGGCTCGCTCAGGCACTGGCGAACACCGGCTACCACCGTCCACCGCTGGCCGTCGGCGTCCCGGGAGTGGTGGCCGTCAGCGCCATCGGCCTGTACTACGGCTACCTGCTGATCCGTCCGATGGGGCTCAAGCCGGCCAAGGGCTGACCCTCACCAATCTTTTGCAGTCACTTGGGAGGCTTCGCCATGCCCGAAAACAACGATCTGGTTGCCGTTAGCAACCTTCGCCAGACGTACGGCGCGACCGTCGCGGTCGCCGATGTCTCGCTGACCGTCCGGGCCGGGGAGATCTTCGGCATCCTCGGTCCGAACGGCGCCGGCAAGACCACCACCGTCGAGTCGATCGCCGGCCTCCGGACGCCGGACGGCGGCGCGATCCGGGTGCTCGGCCTGGATCCGCGCAAGCACCGCACCGAGATCACCTCGCTGGTCGGCGTCCAGTTGCAGGCGAGCGAGCTGCCTGACCGGATCAAGGCTCGGGAGGCGCTCGAGCTGTACGCGTCCTTCTATCCGTCGCCCGCGGATCCGGCCGACCTGCTGGAGCGGCTCGGCCTGACGAAGGTGCGCGACACCGCGTTCGCCAAGTTGTCGGGTGGGCAGAAGCAGCGGTTGTCGATCGCGCTCGCACTGATCGGGAACCCGAAGATCGCGATCCTCGACGAGCTCACCACCGGCCTCGATCCGCAGGCCCGCCGGGACACCTGGGAGCTGGTCAAGCAGATCCGGGACAGTGGCGTGACGATCATCCTGGTCACCCATTTCATGGAAGAGGCCGAGTACCTCTGCGACCGGATCGCCATCATCGACGGCGGCCGCGTGGTCGCCCTCGACACCCCGGCCGGGCTGGTCGCGGGCGCCCGCTCGGAACAGCGGATCAGCTTCCGCTTCGCCGGCGTACTGGACGACACGATCCTGACCTCTTTGGACGCCGTGCACGAGGTCCGCCGCGAGGCCGACCGAATCGTCGTCACCGGCAACGACGACCTGTTGGTGAGTGTGGTGACCGAACTGGCCGGCCGCGGCCTCGCCCCTCTTGACCTGCACACCGAACAGGCCACCCTCGACGACGCCTTCCTCGCGTTGGCGGGCCGGAACTTCGAAGGAGCGGACCGATGAGCCAGACCCTCACCCTGACCCGGATCGAGAGCAAGCTGTTCCTGCGCGAGTGGGCGGGCCTCTTCTTCGTCTTCGTGTTGCCGGTCGGGTTGCTGACGATCTTCTCTCTGCTCGACACCGGCGGTGACAACTCGGACGGCGTACCGGCCAGTTTCCTGCCGACGATGGCGATCGGTATCGGAATCGGCATTCTCGGAATGGCCACCCTGCCGATGATCCTGGCCGGCTACCGGGAGAAGGGCGTGCTGCGCCGGATGGCGACGACACCGGTCCGTCCGGTGAAGCTGCTGGTCGCGCAACTCCTGCTGCATCTGGCGGCGGCGGTCGTGGTGATCGCGCTGATCCTCGGCCTCGGAACGCTCGTCTTCGACGCCGAACTGCCTGCGTCACCTCTGCCCTTCGCTGTCAGCGCAGTCCTGTACGCCGTTGCTGAACTCTCCATCGGTCTGCTGATCGCGGGACTCGTGTCGACCGCGAAGGGGGCGAGCATCATCGGGAATATCCTGTTCTTCCCGAGCATGTTCTTCGCAGGCGTCTGGACGCCGGGCGATCTGATGCCGCACGCCATCCGCTGGGTCCGCGACATGACGCCGATGGGCGCGGGGATGACGAGCATGCAGGATGCGTGGGCCGGTCACTGGCCGGGTGCCGTCCACCTCGTGGCACTCGTCGCGGTGACCGGCGCGTGCATCGCGCTGGCCGCGAAGTTCTTCCGCTGGGAGTAGTTGCTCACCGTCACCTGTTGTTGAGCGTACGACCGGTTATGCACAGGGGGTGTGTATAAGTGGGACGGTTTCTGTGGACGGTCGGGCACGTACTGTGGACGACACGCTCAAGCTCGCGAATTGCCGGAAACTCTTGATCAGAAGGGCTTGTGCCGCCCGGTACCCGAAAGGTAGAAATGTCGACACGCTGTTCTCTAGGGAACAGTGGGTCGGACGGAAACCGAGGACCCTAGCGGTGGGGATCCCCACCGAGGTAGACCGGTGACGGGGTCTGCCGGACCCGACGGACCAGTCCGGGAAGCTGGAGACGTCACCTTCCTTCAGCTATTCGCAAGGCCCCTCCGACTCATACTCGGAGGGGCCTTGCTTCGTCTCCGAGTCTTGCTTCCCGGTCGGGACTTGCCTCTTTGTTCGTCGCGGGACGCGAACGGCCGGCGGACAGGAGCCCTGTCCGCCGGCCGCCGGGATGGAATCAGCGAAGCGCGATCCGCAGAGTGGAACGCGCGCCGTGCGCGAGCACGTGGACCTCGGTTCCCCGCGTCGTCGTGACCAGCCTGTACGGCCTACTGCGTCCGTCCACCGAGACTCCCGCGACCTTGGCACCGGCCGGTAGGACGGCGCCGATCGTGACGGCCGCGTCGATCCCGTGGACCGTCACATCGGTCCGGATCTCCTTGCCTGCAAGGCGCGCGCTCACATCGACGGCTCCGCGCCCTAGCCGGATGTTGCTGCCGGCCACCTTCTGCTGACCGCCCGGAATCTGCGGCACGATCGACAGCTTTCCATGCCCGAGATCCGGGTCGACCCCGAGTTGCTGGTGCACGACGGGCCACAGTACGCCGTACGTGCCCCACGCCTGCATCGTCATCGAGCGGTCCGTGAAGGCGCGGTCGATGTTCGCCGGCGAATCGGGGGACGGCGCGATCTCCGGCATCCCGCCCGGGGTCTCCCAGACGTTCGGGTCGAGCTGGATCCTGGCGTTGCCGGTCGTGTAGACCTGCTGCTGCCCGGTGCCCAGGCGACCGTAGTTGCCCTCAGCAACCGCCATGATGGAGGTGTTGAGCGAGAAGATGCTGCGTTCGCTCTTCACCGCCGACACGATGTCGTCGCAGGACGCGCCGGGGTTGCCAGCTGGGTCGGAGGTCGGTCCGGTGCCGGTGTGGAACAGCCCGAATTCGCCTGTGTAGCAAGGCTTCTCACGCTGGTCCAAGGCAATCTTGGCATGCTCGGGGGACGCCAGGGGAGCGTCGCCGACCTCGGCCTCCATCGGTGTGGCGCCGGTCCAGTGGCGCTGGAAGATCGGGGTGTTGTCGTTCGCAGGGTTGGCCGGGTCGTCGATCGAGTCGGCGTACCCGAACGCCTTTGCAACCCACCACTGCGTCTCGAACCGCTTCTGGATGTCGTCCGCCTTCGCGGTCGCCCATTGCTGGGTTGCCTTGTCGTGCTTGGAGGCAGCCAGGTCGGCGAGGTCACGTAGTCCGCGGGTGAGGTAGACGGTGCTGTCGAGTTTCTCCGAACCCATTCCGCTGCGTTCGACGTTCGCGAGACCTTCCGGCCAGCCGTCGTGATCGGCGTCCAGTTCGCGGTACACGTACTTCAGGTTGCGCACGCTGAAGTCGTACATCTCGTCGCGGAACCGGTTGTCGCCGGTCCACCGCCAGAGCAGCGCGACGATGCTCGGGAACTTGACTGTCTCATCGGTGTTGCCTGCGCTGGTGTTGGAACCGAAGTAGACGTCGCCGGTCGGGGTGACCTCGTGTGCGACCTTGCCGCTGCGGTTGTTGAGGATGTCGCTGACGTTGCGGAGGGCCCGCAGGTGCGCCTTCACGGTGTCGAACTGGCCGGCCGCGACCGCGGCGTACGAGGTGTACTCGCCGTCCGTCGCGAACAGCCAGGGATAGTCGGGGAAGCCGGCGCCGAACCAGCGCGCGACGTCGACCGTGCCGGACGGAGCCGGGTACGACTTGCCTTCGTTGACGTCGCGGATCTGCAGGTGGTGTGCCTCCTGGACCGAATCCGCCAGGTTCTGCTTGCTCCACTCGACACTCTGCTGCAGTAGCCGGTCACCAGGCAGGTCCACTGCGGACATAGCGTTGATCTTCTGGCGACTGTTGATCTTTGCCTTGAGCAACTTACCGGGGTTGCTGATCGCCTTGTTGTACTCGCGGTGCGCGGCGCCCTGGCCGTCATCCGATCCGGCCACTGCGAACCAGACCGTGGTCGGCTTTCCGGCCTTGAGGGCGACGCTGTAGGTGAGTCGGCCGCCGGTGCCGTTGCCGAAAGCTGTGTCGTCGCAGTGCTTCGGCGCATCGCCGTCGGCCGGGCAGATCACCGCGGGATCCTGCGGGCCGCGGTCGTCCGGGCCGAGCTGGTGGCTCGTCGGACGCAGGGACGATCCGACGAACGCGGCGTAGTCGTGGGCTGCGGCGTTCGCGATCGGCGGGGTGCCCTGGTCGCGGAACCTCAGCGTGCCATCGGCGTACGAGCCGGTGTCGGGGAGGTTCGTTTGAGCTGCGTTCGGGGTGGTGCCGCCCCATGGGTACGCCGGCATCAGCTCGGAGTGCGCGTCGACATCGAGGGTGACGGTCTTCGCCTGGTTCGCCTTCAGGGTGAGCCCGACGACGGTCGCCCGGATCCCGTCGGGCACGAAGTCGGTGCGCTGCACCTTCACATCACCGGAGTAGTCGATGCGCTGATACCCCTGCCCGCTCGTGTACTTCGCGGCCGGCACCTCCTTCCCGAGCCACCCGCCATCAACCCCGAACCACAACCCATCCAGCAACTTCAACGGCGGCGTCCAGATCCCACCCATCTCCCCCCGTGTATGCCACCCGGTCGCCGGGTACAGCCCGGTCTCGTCCCCCATCGCATACCCCCGATCCCCCACCACCAACGACCGCCGCTCACCAAGCCGCCGACTCTCCGACAACTCGGAGCCGTTCGTCGCGGCATCGGCGGTGTCTGCTGCGGACGCCTCCGGCGTACCAGCCGCTGGGGCGCCGCCCGCGCTCGCCGCGGCAGCGCCTTGGCCCACGGCCGACGGGGCGCCCGCAGTACGGGAGACCCCTGATGGACCGGCGGAGGCGGGGGAGGGGAGGGCGGCGGCGCCCAAGGCGAGCAGGACGGCGAGGAGGCCGGCTGGACCGGCGATGGGCCGGGTAGCTCTTCCGGCGAGGCGGATGGGCCGGGTATTTCGTCCGCTTGGGCGGGTGGTTCGTCCGACAGAGCGGGGTGTCATGACGGGTTCCTCCTTCTCGCGGTGCTTCCCGCACCGCATCAGCCGGGGGCTGAACTGCCCCTGACGACTAGTTCCGGTTGCAGCAGCCGCTCGGTCGTCGACCTCAGCTGCCCGGCCGATTCGTCCGATGTGCG
The DNA here is from genome assembly GCF_040613535.1 of Kribbella sp. NPDC006257. Classification (NCBI taxonomy): domain Bacteria; kingdom Bacillati; phylum Actinomycetota; class Actinomycetes; order Propionibacteriales; family Kribbellaceae; genus Kribbella; species Kribbella sp. NPDC006257. Next base: position 97,933 of record NZ_JBEXSJ010000024.1, on the reverse strand, counting down.
GCGATGATCAGTAGTGAGAATGTCGATCAGCTCAGCGGCGATCTGATCCATCGGCTGGCGAATGCTGGTGAGTGCAGGCGACACCACCGACGCCAGCGGGGAATCATCGAAGCCAGTGACACCGACGTCGACGCCGGCAATCAGCCCGCGCGTACCGAGCTCCCGAAGAGCACCGAGAGCGAGAATGTCGCTGATGGCAACGATCCCGTCGACCGCCTGCCCCGAGTCGAGCAATTCAGCCGTCGCCCGAGCACCTTCGTCGATCGTGTCCTCGGCGCACCTGACTGCGAGCCCCTTGGTCGGCAACCCCAGCTCCTGACACGCCGCACGCCATCCACTCAACCGATCCTCCGCAAGACCCGATGTCTTCGGCCAGCTGAGGAATCCGATCCGCCGTCGCCCGGTCTCGTGCAGATGCCGTACGGCGTTCGCGCAGCCGACCGCTCCGTCGACATCGACGAACGGACCCGGCTGAGTGGTCTCCTTCCAGACCCGCCCGAACGAAACGAACGGGATCTGTTCCTCACGCAACCAACCGTGCCGTGGATCGTGGGTCTCCGTCTGCGAGAGCACGAACCCGTCGACCAGCCTCCGTGCATGCAGGTCCTCGTACACCGGCATCCCGTCGACTCCGGTCGGCGCGGTGAACAGCAAGATGTGCCGCCCGGTCGCCTCGGCCGCACCGCAGAGCGAGTGCAGGAACTGGTCCATCACCAGGTGCGCCTGACCGTTCGGCCAGCTCGGTACGCAGTACCCGATGAGTTCGACCGCGCTGGTGCGCAGACTGCGGGCGTTACGATTGGGCCGGTAGTTGAGCAGCTCGATGGACTTGGTCACCCGCTGCAGGGTGTCGGGCCGGAGCCGATGCGGGGCGTTCAGAGCGTTGGAGACGGTCTGGACCGACACCTCCGCATGAGCGGCAACCTGCTTCAACGTAGCCATCGACGACCCCCTCCACTCCGGTGAAGACGCCCTTTTGAACGTTAAAACTCTCTGCGCAGTCTCACCCCCAACCCCCTTCCCTGTCAACGGCCTGCCGCTTCCGCACCCGTCGCGTACCGACGGACATGAGGTCTTCGCCTGTCAACCCCAACCCCACGCTCACCCTCAGCTCGGCAGGCCCTTTCCCGCCGCACACCTCATGTCCATCGGTACGCCCGAACCGCAAGAAGCCGGTGGGAGCGGTGATCAGCCGAGTGGGGAAGGGCCGGCTCGGAGGATGGCGTTTGCTTCGGCGAGCGGGTGGCGAGTGGGTCGGACAGGTGACCTGGAGGCAGGTGGATTGGGGTTGGTCAGGGGAGTTGCGGGGGGCCGGCCTGGAGGATGGCGTGCGCCTCTGACAGCGGTCCTGGGGGGATCCAACGGCCGTGCCAGGTGGCGCCTGCGGTGGCGAAGGCTGCGGGGTCGCCGCCACTGACCTTGAAGTCGAAGGGCTTGCTGGGGATCTCGGCGAGGAGGGCGCGGACGTCATCGGGGGTGATCTGCTGTGGTGCATCGGTGGTTCCCTTGTACGCCGTACTGCCGTCCCAGCGCGCAATGCGACGCCGTACGGACGGAACAAGCAGATTCCCCCCGACCCAGATCGGGATCCGCGGTTGTTGCACCGGCCGTGCCGTCAGCTGGGCACCATCGAGCGTGTAGTGCTTGCCGCGGAAGTTCACCGGCTCACCGGTCCACAATGCAGCGATGATCTCGAGCGCCTCGTCCAGCTTCTCCGCCAGCACGCGCGGTTCGCCTTCGCCCGACATGAACGGGTCACCCGGATCGCCGATCCCGACGCCGAGGACAAGTCGCCCGCCGGACAGGTGATCCAGCGCGACCGCCTCCGCCGCCAGTTGCCACGGGCGACGGCGCGGCACCGGCGTCACCGTCGTACCGAGCATCACCCTCGACGTCGCGCACGCCATCGCTGCCAAACAGATCCACGGATCGTACGTCGGCTCCGAAGCATCCCCTTGATAGACGAGATAGTCCTCCAGGAACACCCCGTCCCACCCACAGTCCTCCGCCATCCGCGCCAACTCCGCCATCCCCCGCGGATCCCGCCCCACCCCCACAGCCCCAAACGTCACCGAAAACCTCATCCCCCAACCTAACCACCCCCACCGACACCCCCCTCGTACCACGAACGCCCGACACCCCCTCGCGCGCCGCGGACGCCCGACAGGCTCTCCGTACTACGAAGGCCCGACACCCCCGAGTACTGCGGATGCCCGAGAAGCCCTTCGTCCACGGACGCCCGACAAGCTCTCCGTACTACGGGCGCCCGACGAGCCCTGGCGCTACGGGAGCCCGACGAGCCCTGGCGCTACGGGCGCCCGACGAGCCCCTCGCGCTGCGGACGGTCGATGACCCCGCGTACTACGACGCTCGACGAGCCCTCGTGCTGTGGGCGGTCGACGAGGCCGCGTGCGACGGACGGCCGACGAGGCCCTCGTGCTGCGGGCGGCCGATGACCCCTCGCACTACGGACGCCCGACAAGCCCCTGTACTACGGGCGGCGGGTGAGTGCTGCTGTCCACAGCACAGCTCCAACCGGCGCTGCCGGACGATCCCCGACTCTGTGCCCGAGGTCGTCAGGTTCCGGTCGGCGAAGTGGTTGAACCGGGCACAAGGTCAGGCGGCACGGCCGGCATCGCCCCCGACGCCTCCGGCTCCGCTTCGCCTCCGACCCTGCCTCCGGCTCGCTCGCGACCCCTGCGCAGTGCCCGCTGCCCCCACTTAGTGCACGACCTGAGTACGTCGACCGCTGCCGGATGCTCAGGGCGTGCACTAGGTGACGGTTTGGGGGACGCGGTTGGGCGGCGCGACCGTCGCCCCGCCGCCTCCGGCCCCGCGCCCGCCGACGCGGCCGCTTCTGCCTCGTGCCCGCTTTCGCCTCCGGCTCCGCTTCCGACCTACGCCTCCGGCTCTGCTTGCGAGCCCTGCGTCGCTCCCGCCGACGCGGCCGCTGCCCCACCTAGTGCACAACCTGAGCATCTCGACGGCGGCCGGGGGCTCAGGGGGTGCACTAGGTGGCGGTGGGGGTTAGGCGGCGTGGCCGCCGTCGAGGGTTAGTTCGGTGCCGGTGATGTAGGAGGTGGCGGGGCCGGCTAGGTAGACGACGGCGGCTGCTACCTCTTCGGGGGTGCCGAAGCGGTCGAGGGCGAGGTGGGAGCGTTGGGCGGCGGCGTACGGGCCGTCGGCGGGGTTCATCGAGGTGTCGATCGGACCGGGTTGGATGATGTTGGAGGTGATGCCCCGGGAGCCGAGGTCGCGGGCCAGGCCCTTGTTCAGGCCGATCAGGGCGGACTTGCTCATCGCGTAGAGCGCGAGGCCGGGGCTGGTGACCCGGGCCGCCGCGCAGCTGCCGATGTGGATCATCCGGCCGCCGTCCGGCAATACCGCTGCCGCCGCGCGCGCCGCGACGTACATGCCGCGCACGTTGACCGCCAGCACCCGGTCGAGATCGTCGAGCGTGAGGTCGGTGATCAGCCCGACAGCGCCGACGCCGGCGTTGTTGACGAGGATGTCGAGACCGCCCAGTACGTCGACCGCCCGGGCAACCGCTGCTTCCACAGCGGACGCATCCGCCGCGTCCGCCGAGATCGCGAAGCCGCGCCGGCCAGTTGCCTCGATCTGCTTGACGACCTGCGCCGCCTCTTCCGCCGAACTGCTATAGGTGATGGCGACGTCCGCGCCACTTTCGGCCAGGGCAATCGCCGTGGCGGCGCCGATTCCGCGGCTTCCGCCGGTTACCAGGGCCAGCTTGCCGGTCAGTTCAGTCAGGTTCATCATGGCTCCAGTCCACTCGACGTGAGGCGCCGAGGCTCGCGGGAATGCGACACCGGATCCTCACGTCGCATTCCCGCGATCGACCCCCGCCAGCTCCATGTCGTAAAACCGCTAGAGACTGTCGGTGGCAGCAGGGATGCTGGACCGGTGTACGAATGTCGCGAGCGGTGCGTGCGGGCGGTCCAGTCCAAGGACGCCCGCTTCGACGGATGGTTCTTCACTGCGGTTCTGACGACCAAGATCTATTGCCGGCCGAGCTGTCCGGTGGTGCCGCCGAAGGTCGAGAACATGCGGTTCTACCCGAGCGCTGCGGCTGCGCAGCAGGCTGGGTTCCGCGCTTGCAAGCGGTGCCGTCCGGACGCGAGCCCTGGTTCGCCGGAGTGGAACGATCGCGCCGACCTGGTCGCGCGCGCGATGCGGTTGATCAGCGACGGCGTGGTCGACCGCGACGGCGTACCAGGTCTCGCTACTCAACTCGGATACAGCGTCCGCCAGGTCCAGCGGCAGCTCCTGGCTGAGCTTGGCGCTGGTCCGCTCGCGCTCGCGAGAGCTCAGCGAGCCCAGACCGCGCGGCTGCTGATCGAGACGAGCCCACTGCAGATGGCCGATGTCGCTTTCGCTGCAGGGTTTTCGAGCGTCCGGACGTTCAACGAGACCGTGCAGGAAGTCTTCGCGCTGTCGCCGACCGAGCTCCGCCATCGCGCCAAGAAGGGGACGAATCCCACCGCGCCCGGCACGATCTCGCTGCGGTTGCCGTTCCGCGCACCGCTGACGCCGGACAACCTCTTCGGCCACCTCGTCGCGACCGGCGTCCCTGGCGTCGAGGAGTGGCGCGATGGTGCCTACCGCCGGACGCTGCGGTTGCCGCATGGACACGGCGTCGCCGCGATGAAGCCGATGCCCGACCACATCGCCTGCCAGCTTTCGCTCACCGACCAACGCGATCTCGCCATCGCCATCAGCCGTTGCCGCCGGATGCTCGACCTCGACGCGGATCCGATCGCGGTCGACGATCAACTCCGGACCGATCCGGTGCTCGCGCCGCTGATCGAGAAGGCGCCCGGCCGACGGGTGCCGAGGACGGTGGACGGCCCGGAGTTCGCCGTACGGGCTGTGCTGGGGCAGCAAGTGTCAACGGCGGCCGCGCGGACTCATGCGAGCCGGTTGGTGCAGGCGTACGGCGAACTGGTCGACGATCCGGCCGGCGGGTTGACCCACTTGTTCCCGACGATGGAGGCGCTGGCCGAGCTCGATCCCGAGACGCTGGCCTTTCCGAAGTCCCGGCGTACGACGCTGACGACGTTGATCGCTACGCTTGCGGCAGGCGAGATCGATCTGGGGGCGGGCGCCGACTGGGACAAGGCGCGCACGCAGCTCGCGGCGTTGCCGGGGATCGGCCCGTGGACCGTCGAGTCGATCGCGATGCGGGCGCTGGGTGATCCGGACGCCTTTGTGGCCAGCGATCTGGGCATCCGGTACGCCGCTCGCGAACTAGGGTTGCCGGAGGCACCGAAACCCTTGATCGAGCACGCGCGGGCCTGGCGACCTTGGCGCGCGTACGCCGTGCAGTACCTCTGGGCGACCGGAGACCATGCCATCAACAAGATTCCGGAGTGAGATGAGCGAGCTGACCACCGACCGCCTGCTGCTGCGGCAGTGGACCGATGCCGACTACGAACCGTTCGCCGCGCTGAACGCCGACCCGGTGGTGATGGAACACTTCCCGGCGCCGGTGACACGGGAGGCGAGCGATGCGCTGATCGAGCGGGTCAAGCCGCTGATCGCGGCCGGCGGCTTCGGGTTGTGGGCGGTGGAGGTGCGGGAGACCGGTCGGTTCATCGGGTTCACCGGGCTGTCGGTGCCGAGCTTCGAGGCGCATTTCATGCCGGCCGTCGAGATCGGCTGGCGGCTGGCGAAGGATGCCTGGGGCAAGGGTTATGCGACCGAGGCGGCGCTGGCGTCGCTCGCGTTCGGCTTCGGGCCGGCCGGGCTGGACGAGATCGTCTCGTTCACGGCGACCACGAACGTTCCTTCGCAGCGAGTGATGCAGCGGATCGGGATGACGCACGACGAGGCCGGCGATTTCAATCACCCCAGACTCGAACCGGGCCACCGGCTCGAGCGCCACGTGCTCTACCGCATCACCCGCGTGCAATGGGAGGCGCGGGGATGAGCCACGCAGTGGGAGGCGCGTGGATGAGTCACGCGGTATCGCGGTGGGAGGCGGGTCGATGAGCTACGCGGTGATCGACAGTCCGGTCGGGTTGCTCACCCTCGTCTCCGTTGACGGCGAGTTGGCCGGCCTCTATATGGAGCAGCATCGGCATCGGCCGGCTTTGGAGACGTTCGGGGCTCGCGACGACTCGGTGCTGCCTGCTGTGGCGGAGCAGTTGGGCGAGTACTTCGAAGGCGGGCGGACCAGCTTCGACATACCGCTGCGGATGAACGGGACGCCTTTCCAGCAACGGGTCTGGGAGGCGCTGCAAGAGATTCCGTACGGCGAGATCACGACGTACGGGGAACTCGCTGCCTCCCTCGGCCTCGTGCCGGGCGCCTCGCGAGCGGTCGGGCTGGCGAACGGGAAGAACCCGATCAGCATCATCGTTCCGTGCCATCGCGTGGTCGGATCGAACGGCAGCTTGACCGGGTACGGCGGTGGGCTCGACCGGAAGCAGCAGTTGCTCGACCACGAACGAGCGGATGTACTTTTCTAAGTGCTCATTTGGTGAGCACTTATCTGCCGCATGCTTTTGGTATGAGCACAGAGACGAAGGCCCCGCAGGTAGTTACCGATGAGCTGGCGATCGACCTGCTGACCGTTGGTGAGTGGCGTGATTGGCTGACGGCCCATGCGGGAGAGGAGCGCTCGGTCTGGGTGGTCATTCACAACAAGACCAGCGGGCGGGCGAACTTCGAGATGCCGGAACTGGTCGAGCAGGCGCTGTGCTTCGGCTGGATCGATGCGAAGGCGATCCGGCGGGACGAGCAGAGCCGGTACCAGCAGTTCACCCGGCGCAACCCGCGCAGTACCTGGAGCCGGATCAACCGCGACCGGATCGAGAAGCTGACCGCGGCCGGGCTGATGACGACCGCCGGGCAGCACCTCGTCGATCAGGCGAAGGCGTCCGGCGCCTGGGACTGCCTCGCCGAGGCTCAGGCCGGTATCGTGCCCGCCGACCTCCAGGCCGAACTAGCCGGCAACCCGGTCGCGGCCGAGCACTTCGCGGCCTTCCCGCCGTCGTCCAGGGTCCGCATCCTCAGCTGGATCGCCGGGGCCAAGCGGCCGGAGACTCGTCGGTCGCGGATCACCGAAACCGTTCGCCAGGCCATCATCAACCAGCGAGCAAACCACCCGGCCTGATGGCGCCCCCGCCTCCCGCCCCGCCTCCTCGCTCCACTGCGGCTCCGCAAAACCCCTGCGGCATCGGCTCTGCCTCGGCTAACCTGCGGCAATGGGGGACTTCGACAAGATCGCTGCAGAGACTGGCTTCTCGGGTGTGGTTCAGATCGACCGTGCGGGCGAGGTCGAGTTCGCGAAGGCCTATGGGTTGGCCAATCGCGCTTACCGCGTTCCGAACACTGTGGACACCAGGTTCGGTATTGCGAGTGGTAGCAAGGGGTTCACGGCGTTGGCCGTGCTTTCGCTGGTGCACGATGGTGCGCTGGAGCTGAGTACGACCGCCAGATCCCTGCTGGGCAAGGATCTTCCGCTGATCGCGGACGATGTGACTGTCGAGCATCTGCTCACCCATACCTCCGGAATCGGCGACTATCTCGACGAGGACGCCGATACCGAGATCACCGACTACTTCGTTGGTGCAGCGTACGAGCTGACCACGACTGAGGCTTTCCTGCCGCTGCTTGATGGGCATCCCACCAAGTTCCGCGCTGGTGAGCGATTCGCCTACTGCAACGGTGGTTTCGTGGTCCTCGCTCTGCTGGCCGAGCGGGCTAGCGGCGGCGTTGGGTATCACGACCTGGTTCGCGAACGCGTGCTTCGTCGCGCCGGCATGACGAGGACCGATTTCCTCCGCTCCGACGAGCTGCCCGCCGATGCGGCGGTTGGTTACCTGCCGATCGACGGGGTGGACCGCTCGAACGTCTTCCACTTGCCGGTACTGGCGAACGGCGACGGTGGGATCCACACCACCGCCGCGGACATCTCCACCTTCTGGCGCGCGCTCTTCGCCGGCGACATCGTGGATCCCGTCGAGGAGATCGTCCGCCCGCGCATCGACGTACCCGACGAATCCAGGCGCTACGGCCTCGGCTTCTGGCTGGCCAAAAACACCGACACGGTCATGCTCGTCGGCTACGACGCAGGCGCCTCCTTCAAGTCCACCCACGACCCCCACACGAACACCACCCACACCGTCCTCTCCAACACCTCCCCAGGCGCCTGGCCCCTAGCCCGAACCTTCCCCGCCTGACGCCGCACTCCCCAACGCGCCGCCCCTTCACCCGTTTCAGGGCGCACCTTCAACACGTCTCGCTGGCGCTCAGCCGATCGCCCGTACCTTCGCGGCTTGAGGGCGTACTTCCAACACTCACCGACGCAGGTCCCTCGGCTGATTCCACGCTCAGCGAGGGCTCGCAGGATGGGGTTTGGCGGGGTTGGTCAGTGTTGGCGGTCCGGGGTGGCGCTTGCTGGGTCCAGGTGTTCGGTGGGCGGGGGCTCGGCGATCGCAGGTTCGGCGGCCTGCAGTTCGGCGGACCGGGGGTCGGTGGCTGCACGCACGGCGGACGGGGGCGGGGTGCGGAGGGACTTGAGTTTGTGGATGGCTGGTTCGGTGTAGCGGGCGGTGATGGGGCCGAGGATGACAAGGATCAGCACGTACGCCGTGGCTAGTGGGCCGAGGCGGGGTTCGACGCCGACTGCTAGTCCGGCGATCACGATCGAGAACTCGCCGCGCGCCACCAACGTCCCACCGGCGCGCCAGCGACCCGCGGGTTTCACGCCGGCCTTGCGAGCGGCGTACCAGCCGGTGGCGATCTTTGTCAGCGCGGTCAGTACGGCGAGCGCCAATGCGATCCCCAGCACCGGTGGGATCTCCGCCGGATCCGTGCTCAACCCGAAGAACACGAAGAACACCGCCGCGAACAGATCCCGCAACGGGCTGAGCAGATTCCGTGCGCCCTTCGCGACCTCGCCGGACAACGCGATCCCGACGAGGAACGCCCCGACCGCCGCGGACACCTGCAGCCGCGCGGCGATCCCTGCCACGAGCAGCGTCAGACCCAGTACGACGAGCAGCAGCATCTCCGGATTGTCCGAAGACACCGCGCGGCTGATCACCCGGCCGTAGCGCAGCGCCACGAACAACACGACGCTCACCGTGCCGAGCGAGATCAACAATGTGATGCTGCCACCCGCGAACCCGACGCCGGCGAGTAATGCCGTCAGGATCGGCAGATAGACCGCCATCGACAAGTCTTCGAGTACCAGGATGCCAAGCACCACCGGTGTCTCTCGGTTGCCCAATCGGCCGAGATCGCCGACGACCTTCGCGATCACGCCCGACGACGAGATCCAGGTGACGCCGGCGAGAGCGACCGCTGCTACTGGACCCATTCCGAGGAGCAGGGCGACGGCGGCGCCCGGGAGTGCGTTGAGGAGGAAGTCCACGATGCCTGACAGGTACTGCGTCTTCAGTGTGCCGACCAGTTCGGATGCCGTGTACTCGAGTCCCAGCAACAACAGCAGCAGAATCACGCCGATCTCGGCGCCGGTGGCAACGAACTCCTCACTCGCATCCAACGGCAACAACCCACCATGCCCGAAAGCCAGGCCGGCTAGCAGATAGAGCGGAATCGGTGAGAACCCGACCCTCCCGGCGATCCGCCCAAGGATGCCAAGAGCAAGCAACACCGCCCCCAACTCAATCAACAACGACGTGGTCTCGTGCATCACCTCACCCCCTCGGCCGGGTCCGCCGTCGGCGAAGAGCCGAGCTGAGTGGGAACGGGGAGAGAGGGGGAGGGGAGGCGCAGCTCATCGCCCGGGTTGAGCCTGGCGTTGCGGGGGTCGAGGTGGGTGGGAAGGGGAGAGGGGGAGGGGAGGCGCAGCTCGCCGCCCGGGTTGAGCCTGGCGTTGCGGGGGTCGAGGTGGGTGGGGACAGGGAAAGCGGGGGAGACGGGGCGCATCGTCGTCAGCCGGTGGTGATGAGGTTGGTGACGGCGTCTACGCCTTCGCGGGTGCCTACTGCTACGAGGGTGTCGCCGGTGGCGAAGCGGAAGTCCGGGGTGGGGGAGGGGATCGCGCCGGTGCGGCGGAGTACGGCGACGATCGAGGCTCCGGTTCGGCTGCGCGCCTGGGTGTCGCCGAGCGTGCGTCCGGCGTACGGGGATTTGGCGGTGACCGGGATCTGTTCGGTGACGAGGTCGATCTCGATCGCGGTCGGCAGCGCGTCGGTCGGGCTGGGCAGCAGTAGTTGGCTCAGCGCGGCGGCTTCGCCCGGATCGAGTGGCACCGAGGCGCTGCAGCTGTCGTCGTCCTCGGGATCGTGGAAGCCGAGGAACCGTCGCCCGTCGGTGTGCACCACGACCGAGACGTGTTTGCCGCCCTCGGTGGTCAGGTCGTACCGGGTACCGATGCCGGGCAGAGTCGTCCGGGTCGGGTGGGCCTGCGACTTCATGATGCTCCTCGATCGTCGGCAAAATAGCTGGCGTCTGCAACCATTGTCCCTGATCCACCCAACGCGCCGGTGTGATTCGTCTTGCAATCAGGTGCACTGCAACTAGTTGCATAGCTAGAGTCAGAACCATGGCGTTGGAGCACGCGATCCTGGTGTCCCTGACCGAGCGGGCCGGGTCCGGGTACGAACTCGCGCGCCGGTTCGACCGGTCGATCGGGTTCTTCTGGCCTGCCACCCATCAGCAGATCTACCGGGTGCTGCGCCGGATGGACGATGCCGGATGGGTCACCCACACGGACGTCGCCCAGGAGGGCCGCCCGGACAAGAAGGTGTACGAGGTCTCCGCCGCCGGTCGCGAAGAGCTGACCCGGTGGCTCGCGGAGCCGGTCGACATCGCCGTACTGCGGGACGGCTTGAGCGTGAAGATCCGCGGCGCCTCCCTAGGCGATACCGCCGCCGTACTACGGGAAGTCGAGCGCCACCGTGGTGAGCATGCCGCGCTGCTCGAAGTCTTCCGCGGGATCCAGCGTCGCGACTTCCCCAAGCCGGCCAAGCTCAACGGCCGGGAGCTCCACCAATATCTGGTACTGCGTGGCGGGGTCCGGGCCGAGGAATCGTTCCTCGCCTGGTGTGACGAGGTCATCGAAGCGATGCGATCGGAGCGGTCATGAGTGAGTACCCGAACCTGCTGGCACCCCTGAACCTCGGCCACGTCACCCTGAAGAACCGGGTGATTATGGGCTCGATGCACACCGGTCTCGAGGACCGCTCGAGGGATCTGCCAAGACTTGCCGCGTACTTCGCGGAGCGGGCGCGGGGTGGGGTCGCCTTGATGGTCACCGGTGGCTACGCACCGAACTGGCAAGGCTGGCTCTTTCCGTTCGGGTCCAAGCTGACCACTCGCCGGCAGGCTCGCAAGCACCGGATCGTCACCGATGCGGTGCATGCCGAAGGTGGGCTGATCGCGCTGCAGATCCTGCATGGCGGGCGGTATTCCTATCACCCGTTCAGCGTCTCGGCCTCTGCCGTGAAGGCGCCGATCAATCCCTTCAAGCCGCGCGCGTTGTCGGATCGCGGGGTCCGGCGCCAGATCGATGCCTATGTCAGGTGTGCGGCGCTGGCGCAGGAAGCCGGGTACGACGGGGTCGAGGTGATGGGCTCCGAGGGGTACTTCATCAACCAGTTCCTTGCTGAACGGACCAACAAGCGGAAGGACCGCTGGGGCGGCAGTGCGGAGAACCGACGTCGGCTGGCGGTCGAGATCGTACGGCGTACTCGCGAACGGGTCGGATCGGACTTCCTGATCATCTACCGGCTGTCGATGGCCGATCTGGTCGAGGGCGGCCAGAGCTGGGACGAGGTCGTTGCGCTGGGCAAGGAGATCGAGGCTGCCGGTGCGTCGATCATCAACACCGGGATCGGCTGGCACGAGGCGCGGGTGCCGACCATCGTCACCTCGGTGCCGCGGGCCGCGTTCACCTCGGTGACGGCGTCGTTCCGGCCGCAGGTGAACATCCCGGTGGTTACCTCGAACCGGATCAACCTGCCGCAGGTCGGCGAAGAGGTGCTGGCACGCGGGGACGCCGATCTGATCAGTATGGCGCGACCGTTCCTGGCCGATCCGGAATGGGTGCTCAAGGCAACCACTGATCGTGCTGACGAGATCAACGTGTGTATCGCCTGCAACCAGGCATGCCTGGACCACGTGTTCTCGAAGAAGACGGCCACCTGCATGGTGAATCCGCGGGCGGCACACGAGACCGAATTGGTGCTGCTGCCAACTCGGCGTACGAAGAAAATCGCTGTGGTCGGAGCGGGGCCTGCGGGGTTGGCGGCTGCGGTCACGGCGGCTGAGCGAGGGCATCAGGTCGAGTTGTTCGAGGCGGACGAGGAGATCGGTGGGCAGTTCGGGATCGCGCAGAAGATCCCGGGCAAGGAGGAGTTCGCCGAGACGATTCGGTACTACCGGCGGCGGCTCGACCTGACCGGCGTGAAGCTTCACCTCGGGCATCGGGCGACCGCTGCGGACCTTGCTGGGTTCGACGAGGTCGTGCTGGCGACCGGGGTGGTGCCGCGGGTGCCGGCGATTCCTGGGATCGAGCACGAGAAGGTGCTCTCGTACGTCGACGTCGTACGGCATGGTCGCCCGGTCGGCGCATCGGTCGCCGTGATCGGTGCAGGCGGCATCGGCGTCGATGTGAGCGAATTCCTCACCACGATCGATTCGCCGACCCTCGATCTCGAAGCCTGGAAGGCCGAATGGGGTGTCGCGGACCCGACGATCGCCCCGGGTGCTTTGGCGAAGCCGCGCCCAGAACCCTCGCCCCGCCAGGTCTACCTGTTGCAGCGCAAACCCGGAAAGATCGGCGCCGGCCTAGGTAAAACCACCGGCTGGGTGCACCGCGCGGCCCTGAAGAACAAGCAGGTCGAGCTACTCCGCGGCGTCAACTACGAGCGCATCGACGACGACGGCCTGCACATCAGCTTCGGTCCCAACCGCGAAAACCCCCGCACCCTCGCCGTCGACACCATCGTCATCTGTGCCGGCCAAGAACCCGTCCGCGACCTAGCCGCCACTCTCACTACCCCCGTGCATCTGATCGGCGGCGCCGACGTAGCCGCCGAACTGGACGCCAAACGAGCCATCGACCAGGCGACCCGCCTGGCAGCGACCCTCTAAACAGCGAACCGCCAGGCCATCAGTACTGCAGTTCGCGGCAGGTGAGGGTCCGCCGCGGGAGCGTGGCGGACCCTTGTTGCGGGCAGTACTGGTGGCGTGGCGGTTCGGGCTACTTGGCGGCCTTGGCTTCGGCCTTCTTGAGCTGCTTGTACTCGCGGACCTTGCCGAGGGAGTCGGCGTCGACGACGTCGGCGACCGAGCGGTAGCCATCCAGGGCGTAGTCGCCGGCGACCGCTTCCCAGCCCTCGGGGCGGATGCCGAGCTGCTTGGCGAGCAGAGCGACGAAGATCTGGGCCTTCTGCTTGCCGAAGCCGGGGAGCTCCTGAACGCGCTTGAAGAGCTCCTTGCCGGTGGTCGGCTCCGTCCACAACCGGGTCACGTCGCCGTCGTACTTCGACTCGATCAGCGTCGCCAGCTCCTGCAACCGGGCCGCCATCGAGCCCGGGAACCGGTGGATCGCCGGCGTCTGGCTGCACAGCTCCTTGAACGTCTCGGGCTCGGCCGCCGCGATCGCCGCCGGATCCAGGGTCCCGAACCGGCCGAGCACCTTCCAGCCGCCCCGGAACGCGTGCTCCATCCCGTACTGCTGGTCGAGCATCATGCCCATCAGGACGGCGAACGGGTACTCGTCGAGAACCTTGTCGGCGTCCGGCTCATTGGCGATGTGAAAGCCCATGCACGCATAGTAGGTCAGTTCACCCGGCCGGCCCTTCGCTCCGGAGTACGGGTGCGGGTTATCCCGTGTGACGGGCCGGAACAGCGGCGCGCGGCGTCCGGCGGGCCTATGCTCGGCGAGGGCGGGTCGACGACGTGGAGGGGCACGGATGGACATCCGGGATCTGGATCGACGGGCCGGCGCGGTGCTCGGCGAAGTGGTCATGCAGGTGCGGACGGAACAACTCTGGTTCCCGACGCCGTGCCCCGACTGGACGGTCCGCGGGCTGTTGCGGCACATCGTCAGCGAGAACGAAGGCTTCGCGGCCGCCGCGACGAACGGGTCGGCTCCGGTGCAGAAATGGACCGGTGGGCGGCTCGGGGACAACCCGGCCGGCGCCTACCGGCGGTCGAACGTGCGGGTCGCGGAGGCGTTCGCCGACGGCGGAGCGCTGGACCGGCCGATGGAGGTCCGCGAGTTCGGCACCTTCCCGCGCCGGGTGGCGCTGACGTTCCGGCAGCTGGACTGCGTGGTGCACGCGTGGGACCTGGCCCGGGCGATCGACATCCCGTACGACCCGCCCGCGGACATGGTCGAGATGGCGCTCACGCTGGCCCGCCGGATCCCCGACAACGAGGCGTCCCGCGGTCCCGGCGCCGCCTTCGAACGCAGCGTCAAGGTCCCCGGCGACGCCTCTGACCTCGCCACCCTGCTAGCCCTCCTCGGCCGCAACCCCGACTGGATCTCCCCCCCTCGATTAACCCGTACGCCGTACGCCGTGCGCCCCGCATCCCTCGCCTTGCACCGCGCACCCCAACCCCTCGCCTTCCCTCACCTGAGCTTTTGTCCGGATCTGTGGGGATCACGTCCACCTCGGGCGCCCTCTCGAGGTGCTTTGTCGACGACGCTGGAGGTCAATCGACGAGGAGGACCTGTGACCCGCATTGCCGACATCGAGATCCCGGACAGCAAGCTCGCCACCGAGGCGACCGAACTGGTGCGCGATCTCACCGACGACCTGATCTACCACCACTCCCGCCGGGTGTTCCTGTTCGGCTCGGTGCAGGGCCGGGAGCTGAAGTACGACCCGGAGCTCCTCTACGTCGGTGCGATGTTCCACGACCTCGGCCTGACCGGCACCTACCGTGACTCGACCCAGCGGTTCGAGATCGACGGTGCCGACGCAGCCGCGAACTTCCTCCGCGAACGCGGGATCAGCGAGACCGATGCCGAACTCGTCTGGACAGCGATCGCGCTGCACACCACGCCCGAGATCCCACACCACCTGCGTCCCGAGATCGCGCTCGTCACAGCCGGTGTCGAGGCCGACGTCCTCGGGATCGCCCTCGACCGCATCTCCGCCGAAGCCCGCGCCGAGATCGTCGCCGCGCATCCGCGCCCGGACTTCAAGAACCAGATCCTGGCCACCTTCACCAAGGGCATCGCGCACCGCCCGTCGACCACCTTCGGCAACGTCAAGGCCGACGTCCTGGCTCGCTACGTCCCCGGCTTCCAGCCGATCAACTTCGTCGACACCATCCTCAACTCCGCCTGGCCGGAATAGAATCTGCGCCTTTTGCCGGAGCAGACAATCCGTCGTACGGCGCCAAGCTGATCTGGTCCGGGCCGCCCGCGGCAGCCTTGGCCAGCAGCGGGCGGAACGGGCGGGACGTCATCAGCCTGGTCGACAGATTGCGGAGCATGATGCCCGCAGCCGTCATCGGCATCGCCATCTTGATCCCACCCGGCGGCAGTTCCATCCGCTGCTCGACATACGCCTGCATCCGAAGCTGGTACTCCGGGAACGCGCGCACGTGGTTGCCTTCGGCAAGCGCCAGTTCGCTCGCCAGACAGTAGGCGCCCACCAGCGACAGCGCAGTACCGTGTCCGGCCAGCGGCGACCCGCAGTACCCGGCGTCGCCGACGAGCACGACGCGCCCTCGCGACCACTCCGGGACGACGACCTGGCTGGTCGTGTCGAAGTAGAAATCGTCCGCTTCGGGCAATTGCTCGAGGATGCTCGGCGCGTGCCAGCCGACTCCCGCGAACGTCTTTGCCAGCAAGGACTTCTGCTCCTCGATGTCACGCCGGTCGTAGCTGATCGGACCCGACCGGAAGCTGAGCAACGCCTTCGCCCGACCAGCCTGGTGATCCGGCCGCAGCCCGACCCACCGGCCGCCCGGCGCCGAGTAGATCTTCATCCACCCATCCAGCGGCTCCGGCGTCTCCACGGTGAAGAACGCTCCGTATCCACCGAGATGCTTGACGTACTCCGCCTCCGGCCCGAAAGCGAGCGACCGCACCCGCGAGTGCACCCCGTCAGCACCGACCACCAGGTCGAACCGACGATCGCCGGCCTCCCGGAACGTCGCCACCACACCGCGCTCGTCCTCGGCGAGCGCGGTGACCGAGTCGCCGTACAGGTACTCCACGTTCCCGGCCGTCGCGTCGAGCAGGATCTGCGCGAGATCGCCGCGGAGGATCTCGAGTTCGGCGACCGGGCCGTCGCCGCCGAGCAGGTCGACCGGCATCGCGGCCGCCCGGCGTCCCGAGGCGGTCACGTACTCGAGTCCGCGTTCGTGCATCAGCCGCGCCTTGATGGCCGGCATCAGTCCCATCCGGTCGACCACCTCACGGGCGACGCCGCGGATGTCGACGGTCTGGCCGCCGGGGCGCGGGGTGGTGGCGACCTCGACGACGGTCGGGCTGAACCCGTAGCGGTGCAGCCAGTAGGCGAGCGAGGGGCCGGCGATTCCGGCACCGGAGATCAGAACGGTCTTCGACATGAGTCGGCTTCCTTTCGATGGGGTAGTGCACGTACGGTGTACACACAGCACGTTAGCCGCGCCGGGCGTGCCGTTCCCGTACGGCGGAAGCTGCCCTAGTGCACCAATTTCCGGGTGGCGCGGCGGTGGGTGAAGAGGGTCTCGAGTGCACTAGTGCGAAGGGGTGATGATGAGCGACGCGCCGTACCAGCAGATCGCCAGGGAGATCCGGCAGCGGATCCGGACCGGGAAGCTGAAACCTGGAGATCGGGTGCCGTCGACCCGGGCGCTGATCCGCGATCACGGGATCGCGATGGCGACTGCGACGAAAGCCCTCACCCTGCTCCAGCAGGAACGCCTGATCCATCCGCTGCCGGGCGTCGGCAACGTGGTCGGCCCGCCACCACGCCGTACGCCGACTGTCTCCGCGCCGGTCGAGGAGTTGAGTCAGGAGAGCGTGGTCCGGGTCGCCATCGAGCTCGCCGACGCCGACGGGCTGCCTGCTTTGTCGATGCGCCGGATCGCTGCCGAGCTGGGCGTCTCGACGATGGCGCTCTATCGCTATGTGGGCGGCAAGGACGCCCTGATCTTGCAGATGGTTGAGACGGCGATCGGCGATTTCCCCTTTCCTGCAAAGCGTCCCAGCGATTGGCGGGCGGCGATCGAGCAGGCGGCGCGACTGCAGTGGGCGGCGTACCGGCGGCATCTCTGGCTGGCGAGCGCGGTCACGCTCAACCGCCCGCAGTACCTGCCGAAGCTGGCGATGCATACCGACGCCGTACTGCGGGCCGTCGCCGGGCTCGACGTCGACGCGAGCACCGCCATGTACGCCGCGATCACCGTCTTCGGGTACGTCCGCGGCGTGGCGCTCAACCTGGAACCCGAGGCGCAGGCCGAGCAGGACACCGGAGTCACCGCTGACGAGTGGGCTGCGCTGCAGGCCGACCGGCTCGCCGATCTGATCCGGACCGGCGGCCTGGCCGGTTTCCAGGCGCTGGCCGACTTCGACTTCGACTACGACCTGGATCAACTCTTCGACTTCGGTCTGAAGGTCCTGCTCGACGGACTCGCGGTCACCCTCGGCGCGAGCGGGAGAATGGGCTGAGAGAGTCGGCGGACCGCTACGCTGAGTGCTCGACGAGGAGGAGGCGGCGATGGCCCTGGATCCGGTGTTCGCGCCCGGCGTACCGGTTGAGGTGCGGCGGCTGTACGAGCACAGGCCGGAGCTGTTCGTCAGGGCGGGCCAACCGCGGCCGAAGCGGCAGACCGCGTGGTCGGTCGAGCCGGGCGGGACGTTCGGCTCGCTCCTGGTCTGGCTCGCGGTCTGCGTCGGCGGCTGGATCCTCGGGCTGATCATCTTCGCGATCGTGCTGCCGACGGTCGTCGCCGCGTGGTCCGCGGTCGCTCTCGCTGTCCTCGCCGTGGCGCTGACCGGCGTGGTCGCGGTCAGGTCGGCGATCGAGGACCGCGGGCACAAGGCGGTCCGGATGCAGTACGGGCAGTACCTGCTGCCCGAGGACTTCGACGAGGAAGCCGGCCGGGTGCTCGCCCGGGCGCAGCGTGCGGTGAAAACGGTGCTCGGGGCAACGGTCACCCAGCGCGGGCTGCTCGACGAGATGAAGAACGACCTGGTGCTGCCGGAACAGCTCTGGGACATCGGCCAGGTCCTGCACGAACAGTCCGTACTCCGGGCGCGCCAGCGCGAGATCGCCAAGGGGATGGCGACCGCCGAGCTCGAAGCCGTTCTGGGTCCGCAGCGCCGGGCGCTCAACCGCTCGGCCGATGCGATCAAGCGGAAGGTCGAGCTGCTGGAGCTGTACGCCGACCGGGTGCGCTCGGCCGATGCGGCGCTGCGCGCGGAAGCGGCTCTGGAAGACGGCGACCGCTACATCGAGCTCCTCGCCCGCACCGAGCCGGCCGGCGACACCACCGTCGTCCAAGGCTTCGCCGACGAAGCAGCAGCGCTCCGCAACACCCTCGCACAAACCATCGAATCCGCCCGATCCGCCGGCCGAACCCTCGCCCTCCCGGAGTAGCCCCGCCGAGCCGCTCCCGGACTCGGCTCGTGCCCCCGACCCTCGGCCTCTGCCGCGTGCGTCGAATCCGAAGTCCTTTGGCGTGGAGCGGCGCACTAGGGTTCGCTCATGGATCGGACAGTGATTGTTGCTGGGGGAACTGGCGGGCTGGGGTCTGCGGTGACGGCGGAGTTTCTGGCGGCGGGATGGCGCGTCGTCGTACCGGGGCGCAGTGCGGCGACGCTGGCTGACCTGGGGGAGCACGAAGGGCTGGAGACGCTGGTCGCGGATCTTTCCGATCCGGCTGGCGCGCAGGAAGTCGCTTCGCTTGCCGCCGGTGATCCCGGTGCGCCCGTGAAAGCATTGCTCAACCTCGTCGGTGGTTTCGCGTCGGGAGCGCGGGTGCATGAGACGCCGATCGAGGACTTCGAGAACCAGCTTCGGCTGAATCTGCGGCCGATGTATCTGATGACCCAGGCAGCACTTCCGCACCTGATCGCATCCGGCGGCGGATCAATCGTCTGTACGTCGAGCGGCTCGGCACTCAAACCTTTCTCGGGAGCAGCCGGCTACATCACCGCCAAAGCAGGCGTCCTCGCCTTCGTCGACGCCATGGCAGTCGAGTACGCGAAGGACAACATCCGCGTCAACGCCATCGTCCCCGGCACCATCGACACCCCCGCCAACCGCCGCGCCCGCCCCACCGCCGACACCACCACCTGGACCCCACCCGCCAAGATCGCCAAACTCCTCCGAGACCTAGCCGAAACCACCACCACCGGCACCCACGTACCGGTCTAACCGCCACCCACCCGGCGCACCCTCACCCCACCGCTTTCCCTCAACCCGCGCCCGACCGCCTGCCTGCACCCAGGCATTCGTAGTACGAAGAACTACTTTCTTTCTTCGATGAGTTGGGAGATGCCTGCGAGGATGCGGTCGAGGCCGAACTCGAGGGCGTGTTCGGGGTTCATCGCCGCCTGATGCTGCTCGCCGGCCGCCGTCCCGACCCGCCCGGCGACCGGGAACCGCTCAGCCAGCGCGCCCATGTACTGCGCGAGCGCCGGCCCCGTCGTCAGCCACCACTCCGCGTCGCTCATCCCCGATTCGCGCTGCGTCCGGAGATGTTCCGCGGCCCCCCGCGCCGTCCCCTGCACATGCGTGACGATCAACGTCAGCGCAGAATCCATCTCGACATCCGTCAGCCCCAACCCGTCCAGCGGCCGAAGCTCCGCCTCGTACTTCACCAGGATGTTCGGCCCGAGCGCCGACCGCGCCGCCGGCACCTCATGGATCCACGGGTGCCGCATCAGCACCTCCCAGTTGCGCCGGGCAACGAACGCCATCGCTCCGCGCCACCCACCCGGCTGCCGCAACGGCTCCTCGACATCGGCGTACAGCTCGCCGTGGACCGCGTCGTACATCAGCACGGTCAGCTCGCCCTTGCCCGGCACGTGCGTGTAGAGCGACATCGTGCCGACCTTGAGCTGCTCGGCGACCATCCGCATCGAGACCGCCTCCAGCCCGTTCGCGTCGGCCAGTTCGATCGCGGTGTCGATGATCGCCCGCAGTGTCAGCCCGGACCGGCCCGGCTTCGTGTGGGTGCCCCAGAGCAGGGCCAGGCTGCGGGCCGGATCGGCCGCGGCGGTCTTTTTTCCAGGCACGGGAACAAACTCCAGCCGGTCGTCGTTGACCCGATCGTACCTGAGTCGTACAGTGTACGGTACACTCTACGGTTCCAAGGCTGCAGAGAGGCTGGAAGTTGTCAGAACGCGTGATCGTGGCAAGCGAAGTACGCAAGAACTACGCCGGCGGCACCGAAGGGGCGGGCCTGAACGGGTTCGACCTCGAGGTCGCCGCCGGCACCGTGGTGGGGTTGCTCGGTCCGAACGGAGCCGGCAAGACCACCGCAGTACGGATCCTGTCGACGCTGCTGGACCTCGATTCCGGCGAGGCAACCGTCGCCGGGTACGACGTACGCCGGCAAGGTGCTGAGGTCCGGCGGAGGATCGGTCTGGTCGGCCAGTACGCCGCGGTCGACGAGATCCTGACCGGACGGCAGAACCTGGTGCTGTTCGGCCGGCTGAACCATCTGTCGCGATCGGCGGCGATTCGCCGAGCGGACGAGTTGCTCGAGCGGTTCGCGTTGACCGAGGCCGCCAATCAGGTGGCGTCGAAGTACTCCGGCGGGATGCGCCGGCGGCTCGATCTCGCCGCGAGCCTGATCGTCGCGCCGGCGGTGTTGTTCGTCGACGAGCCGACGACCGGCCTCGATCCGGCGGGGCGGATCGAGGTCTGGTCCGCAGTACGGGACCTGGTCGACGGTGGAACGACGGTGCTGCTGACCACGCAGTACCTGGAGGAGGCGGATCGGTTGGCGGATCGGATCTCGATGCTCAAGGCAGGCAAAGTCGTTGCCGAGGGCACCCCGGACGAGCTGAAGGCCGAACTGGGTGCGGACTGGCTCGACCTGGTGTTGCTCGACCCGGCCGACGTACCGCGGGTGCTCGCACTGGTGGAGCGGCTGGCCGACGGCGAGGTGCGGGTCGACGACCTGCGGGTCAGTATCCCGGTGCGCGATCGCACCCGGGCGCTGGTGGATATCGCGACTCTGTTGCGAGAGGCAACGATCGAACCCGAGGACATCACGTTACGGCGACCGACCCTCGACGAGGTCTTCCTGCACCTGACCCGGACGGAGGTGGCCGCATGACGAACCGACTTGGCTGGGCCCTGGCCGATGGCTGGACGATCGCCCGTCGGGATCTGCTGCACTGGCGGATGCAACCCGGCGCGGTGATCTTCAAGTGGTTCTTCCCGGTGCTGATGCTGCTGATGTTCGGCGCCCTGCTCGGCGGTGCGATGGAACGCCCCGAGGGGCAGTCGTACTACGAGTTGCTGGTGCCCGGGATCTTCGCGCTCTCGATGTTGTTCGGGCTCGAAGCGACCATGCTCGCGATCACCGAGGACGCCGCGAAGGGTGTCACCGACCGGTTCCGCTCGTTGCCGATCAGTTCGGCTGCTGTGGTGCTCGGCCGGTGCATCGCGGATCTGCTCGACTCCGTTGTGACCCTTACCGTCTTGGCGGGGACCGGGCTGGTGCTCGGGTGGCGGTGGCACGGCAGTTTTGCGGCCGCACTGGGGGCCTTCGGGTTGTTGCTGCTGCTCCGGTTCGCCTTGCTGTGGGTCGGAATCTTCATCGGGCTGGTGGTGAAGAACGCGCAGAGCGTTTCGATGGTCCAGGTGCTGGTCTGGCCGATCGGGTTCCTTTCGAGCGCCTTCGTCGACACCTCCACGATGCCTTCGTGGCTGGGGGCGGTGGCGCAGTGGAACCCGCTCTCGCTCACCGCCACGGCGACTCGGTCCCTGTTCGAGAATCCGTCGACCGCACCCGTTTCCTGGATCGGTGAGCATTCTCTGGTGGCCGCCGTCGTCTGCCCGCTGGTGTTGACGGCCGCCTTCCTGCCGCTCGCCGCGACCCGCTTCCGCAACTTAGCCCGCTGACCCGGAGTACGGGCGTGTGAACGCTCTGCGAATTTGACCAACAATCGAACCCATGTGCGATCCTGGACCTCATGGGGAGCAACAGGAGATATCCGCGGGAGCCGCCGCCGGACAGCCGGCGTCGGCACTGCTGGGTGCTGGCCACGGCCCACGAACGTGGGCCGTGGCCGGGCCTGATCCTGGAGTGGCGGCGGAACAACTCCGACGACTGGATGGCCCGGGTCGTCTACGTGCCGAACCCGAAGGAGGCCAAGTCGGTCGAGGCCTGGTTCGCGGCCGGCCTGCTCCGCCCGATCGAGCCGCCGCGCACGCCCGTCAAGGTGCCTCCGGGGGTCGATTTTCGCTGAGGGCTGACAGTGTGTAGTCGGCGAGGTAAACCGATTGAGCTTCGGCGGCGTCTGAAGAGGTGTGCGGCTTGGGTACCTGCCGCACACTTGAGTCGGGCGCTGACAGGGGAGCTATGGGGAGTCGATCACGCGCGACCCGTGCGAAGGGTCGTACCGCTGGGCCGGGTCATGCCCGCTCCCGGAGCGTCTCCGGGTCGCTGGGACTGACCCTGCTCAGCGCGCTGCTGCCCGGGGTCGGCCTGATCATCGGCGGCCGGCGTCGGCTCGGTGCGTTCGTGCTGACCCTCGCCATCGGTTTGCTGGGCCTCGGCGTGTACGTCGGGCTCACGCGGCGTGACGAGGTGCTCGCGGCAGCCGTGGTGCCGAGCCGGCTGCTGCTCACCAGCGTCGGCATCTGCGTGCTCGCGTTGCTCTGGATCATGGTGATCGTCGGCTCGCACCGGTTGTTGCGTCCGGCAACGGGTGGTCCAGGTGGGCGCGCGGTCGGCGCCGTACTGGTCGGACTGCTCTGCTTCGCGATCGCGGCGCCGGCCGCTGTCGGCGTGGAGAACGTCATGGCGCAGCGGTCGCTGGTCCAGAACGTGTTCCAGTCCCAGGCCGACAGCAAGAGTGCGACCCGGCCGAAGACGGTCAACGTCAAGGACCCGTGGGAGGACAAGCCCCGGCTGAACCTGCTGCTGCTCGGCGGCGACGACGGCAAGGGCCGGATCGGGGTCCGGACCGACACCGTGATCGTGGCGAGCATCGACACCAAGACCGGCGACACCTCGCTGATCTCGATGCCGCGCCAGCTCACCTTCATGCCGTTCCCGGAGGACTCGCCGCTGCACAAGTTCTACCCGGACGGTTTCGGCAAGGAGGGGCTCAGCCTCGAAGGCCGGCTGGAGTGGATGCTGACCGCGATGTACCAGAACATCCCGGAGGCGCACCCCGGCGTACTGGGGCCGTCGGACAACGAAGGTGCCGACGTGGTGAAGCAGTCCGTCGGCGAGGCGACCGGGCTGAAGATCGACTACTACCTGCAGGTCAACCTGCAGGGCTTCGACGAGATGGTCGACGCGCTCGGCGGGATCACCGTCAACATCAACGAGAAGGTCGCGATGGGTGGCGAGAGCAGCACCCACACGCCCCCCGGCCAGTGGTTGCACCCCGGTCCCAACCAGCACCTCAACGGGTTCCAGGCGCTCTGGTTCGCGCGCGGCCGGTACGGCGCGGACGACGACCAGCGCCAGATCCGGCAGCGCTGCGCGATCAAGGGCATCGTCGATGCGGCCGACCCGTCGACCCTCATCACGAAGTACCAGGCGATCGCCAAGGCCGGCAAGCACCTGCTCCGGACCGACATCCCGCAGGAACTCCTCCCTGCGCTGGTCCAACTCGCCCTGAAGGTCAAGTCGGGCACCGTCTCGAACGTCAACCTCGACGTCTCGAAGCTGAAGCTCAAATACCTCCACCCCGACTACGAAGGCCTCCGCGAAGCCGTCCAAAAAGCCCTGGACTCCAAGCCCTCCGACACCCCCGCACCGCCCAAAACCCCCACCACCCCCGGCAAATCCACCGCCACCCCCGGCAAGTCCACCACCCCACCCCCCACCTCAGACCTCAACGACGCCTGCGCCTACCACCCCTCCGGCGACGACAGCTGAGGCTGTCATCCCACGCCGGACACCGACGGGGAGCAGATACCCGCTGGTGTCCAGGCCTCGGCCCAGCACGAACTGGCGAACCTGGCTGGTCGCCAGAGTGGTCAGCCCTGCTTCGCCTTTGCCAGAATCTTCTTCAGGTCAGGGATGCTCGTGGCAGGCGTGATGACTTCCTGGCGGAGCCGGGTCAGCTTCGAGCTCTTGATCCGCCACTGGCCGTCGATCTTCACGTAGGTCTCGTGGTAGTGCCCGGCTCCGTGCATGCCGATCGCGGGGGTGAGGTCGACGGTGTCTTCGAGTGCCCAGATCCCTTTAGCGGTGGTGGCCGAGGTCAAGGTGATTTCGGGCGCTTGCACCTGGTGCACGGTGGTCTGCGACGGCTGACCGATCTGCTGCCGTACGTACGCGACGAACTCGTCGCCGCCGTGGACGACCTTGCCGCCCGCTTCGGAGGTGTCGCTGACGAAGTCGTCGGTGAACACCTGGCGCCAGGCGCTCCACTGCTTGGTGTCCAGTAGACGGCAGTAGCGAGCTTTGAGCTGCTTGATCGCCTCGAGATCGTTGAGTGCGGCAACGTCATACGCGCCGGGATTCACCGCCTGGGCCTGGGCATCCGCGTGCCGCGAGGCGGCGAGCTGAACGACACCTGCAGCAAGTACCAGGGTGCCGATCAGGAGAGCGGCCGGGAGGGTACGGATCCTCATCGTTGTGTCCTTGTCCGCTGTCGATTTCAGGCGATGGCATCTCCCTCCCCGGCGATGCCATCGTGGCTGAGCCGAACCCTAGCGGAACTCCCGACGAGACGACCAGCGACTCAGAGTCTCTGCAGGCCGTCCAGGCTCCTTTGCTGTCGGTCGGGACGCAGGCCCCGGCATTTGTGGGGTCGGTGAAAGGATTGGTGGGATGTGTCGATCTGTTGGTGACCTGGTCGACGTGAGAGTAAGTGGTTTACAGATTCGACGAGGGAGTCAGCGATGCGTTACATGATCATCAACAAGGCTGATGCGGACACCGAGGCCGGGAAGATGGTGAGCCAGGAGGTTGCCGAGGGGGTCGGCAAGGTGGTCGAGGATCTTTCCAAGGCCGGGGTGTTGTTGTTCGCCGAGGGGGTGCACCGGAGTGCGCTGGGGGCTCGGGTGAAGGTTTCCCGGGGGAAGCGGACGGTGACGGACGGGCCGTTCGCGGAGACCAAGGAGCTGATCGGCGGGATCATCGTCGTCGATGTCCGGAGCAAGGACGAGGCGATCGAGTGGGCGGCCCGGCTGTCCGAGGCGCTCGACGGAGAGATCGAGGTACGCCGGGTGGTCGAGGAAGCCGACTTCAGCCCCGACTCGGACCTCTTCCAGAGCTGACCGCCGGGCAGTCGCCCGAACCTTGGACAGCAACTTGTGGGTTCGGACATGTCACTTCGTGTCCAGACCCGCGGGTTGGTGTCCAAGCCTCCGGTTCAGAACAGCCCGCGGGTGGGGTGATGGTTGCCTTGACCCTGGAGGTGCTGTTCTATCGGGTGGGTGACGGTTACGGACGCGCATGGGGCCATCGATGCGGTGTGGCGGATCGAGGCGCCGCGGATCATTGCCGGGGTGGCCCGGATCGTGCGAGATGTCGGGCTGGCCGAGGAGCTGGCTCAGGATGCGCTGGTGGCTGCGTTGGAGCAGTGGCCGGAGTCCGGCGTACCGAGTAATCCGGGCGCCTGGCTGACCGCGATCGCCAAGCGGCGCGCGATCGACCTGATCCGGCGCAAGGACACGTACCAGCGCAAGCTCGTCGAGATGGGGCATCAGCTCGAGATCGACGGGGACAGCGTCGAGGACGACGTCGAGGCGATTCTCGAAGACACCATCGAGGACGATCTGCTGCGACTCGTCTTCACCGCCTGTCACCCGGTGCTGACGACCGACGCCCGTGTCTCGCTGACGCTGAGGCTCCTGGGTGGGTTGAAGACCGACGAGATCGCCCGGGCGTTCCTGGCCCCGGAGGCGACGATCGCGCAGCGGATCGTGCGCGCGAAGCGGAATCTCGCCAAGGCGGAGGCCGAGTTCGAAGTACCGACCGGTGAGGAGCTGGTCAATCGGCTCGCTTCGGTGCTCGAGGTCATCTACTTGATCTACAACGAGGGGTACTCCGCGACCGCCGGCGACGACTGGATGCGCCCGACGCTCTGCAACGAGGCGATGCGGCTCGGCCGGCTGCTGGCGGAGCTGATGCCGGACGAGTCCGAGGTGCACGGCCTGGTGGCCCTGATGGAGTTGCAAGCATCGCGGGCCAACGCCCGCACCGGTCCGAACGGCGAGCCGATCCTGCTGCTCGACCAGGATCGCCGTCGCTGGGACCGGCTGCTGATCCGTCGCGGTCTGGAGAGCATCGACCGCGCGTTCTCGACCGACGAGCCACCCGGGCCGTATCTCCTCCAAGCGGCGATCGCGGCCTGTCATGCGCGCGCCGCCGAGGCCGAGGACACCGACTGGGCGCGGATCGCCGGCCTGTACGCCGTACTCGCGCAAGTCACCCCGTCGCCGGTCGTCGAGCTGAACCGGGCGGTCGCGATCTCGATGGCGTTCGGGCCGGAGCGGGGTCTCGCGGCGGTCGACGAGTTGCTCGACGAGCCGACGCTGAAGGACTACCACCTGCTGCCGAGTGTGCGGGGCGATCTGCTGTACAAACTCGGTCGCCTCGACGAGGCCCGCGCGGAGTTCGAACGGGCCGCGACGCTGACCCGCAACGAGCGCGAACGCGCTTTCCTCCTCGACCGAGCCGCCGCCTGCTGAGGCATGAACCGCAGCCGGCTGAGAAAGGCTGAAAGAACGTTTCGTGAGTTTTGTCGATCCACCAGTCGGGCGTTCGACGCACTGGTGAGACCGGGTGAGGAGCACCGGGTCTGATCGGCTGAGGAGCTCACGATGAACAAGGTCATTTCGGCGGACGGCACGGTGATCGCCTACGACCGGCTCGGGGACGGGCCTGCGGTAGTGCTCGTCTCCGGCGACACGGTGGACCGGGTGGCGAACACCGGGCTGGCAGCGCTGCTGGCGGAGAACTTCACCGTCTACAACTACGACCGCCGGGGCCGCGGTGACAGCGGCGGCACCTCCACCACCGAGATCGAGCGCGAGTTCGAGGACCTGGACGCGATCTTCGCGGTCGCGGGGGGCTCGGCTCATCTCTATGCGACCTCGTCCGGCACCGCCCTGGCGCTGCTCGCGACGGCAGCAGGCCGACCGGTGAACCAGCTGGCTTTCTGCGAACCGCCGCACGTTTACAGCGTTCCAGCTGCCGCGATGGTCAAACTGATGAACCACCGCATCCTCAGAACTCAGTACAACGCCGACGCCGTCCTGGCGCTCGCACTGAAGGAGTGCTTCGTATGAACACCACCACCTCCAAGGACGGCACCACGATCGGGTACGACCGCAACGGCGACGGGCCCGCACTGGTCCTCGTCGACGGCGCCCTGTGCAGCCGCGCGCAAGGTCCGATGCCGGATCTCGCGAAGGAACTCGCCAACCACTACACGGTCTACAACTACGACCGACGCGGTCGCGGCGACAGCGGTGACGCGGACGTCTACGAGGTCGAGCGCGAGATCGAGGACCTGGCTGCCGTGATCGAGGCGGCCGGTGGTTCGGCGTACGTGTATGGCACGTCGTCAGGTGCTGCGCTCGTACTGCGTGCTGCCGCGGCCGGCCTGCCGATCAGAAAGCTGGTCGTGTTCGAGGCGCCGTTCGTGGTCGACGACAGCCGCAAGCCGATCCCGCGGACCTGGGCTGCCGACATGCGGGCGCTGTCCGACGCGGGGCGTCCCGGCGACGCGATCAAGTACTTCATGACGAAGGGCATCGGGCTGCCCGCGATCATGGTCACGATGATGAAGCTGATGCCGGGCTGGAAGGGCATGAAGGCGGTCGCTCACACTCTTCCGTACGACGCGGAGGTGGTCGGCGAGAACGCGTTCGGTCAACCGTTGGACGCTTCGCAATGGACCGGAATCACGGCGCCGGCGTTGGTCGTTGCCGGTGGGAAGAGCCCGCAGTCGATGCGGACCGCGGTGAAGGCGACGGCTGACGCGGTGCCCGGGGCGGAGCATCTGGTGATTCCCGGTCAGATGCACATCATCAAGGCCACGGCGATCGCGCCGGTGATCAGCGAATTCTTCGGTGGAGGTGCACGATGAAGTTCACGACCGTGGTGGAGGGGACGAAAGTCACCGGGATCGAGGTGCCGGAGGACGTCATCGTCGCGCTCGGCAAGGGCAAGAAGCCGCCCGTGGTGGTGACGATCGGGGACTACAGCTACCGGAACACGGTCGCGGTGATGGGCGGGCGGTACATGATCGCGCTGAGCATGAAGAACCGTGAGGCCGCGGGCGTCGAGGGCGGGCAGGAGATCGAGGTGGAGCTCGAGCTCGACACGGAGCCGCGGGAACTCGCCGTACCGGAGGATTTCGCTGCGGCGCTCGATGCCGAGCCGAAGGCGCGGGCGTTCTTCGACGGGCTGTCGTACAGCCAGCGCAGCTGGTTCGTGCTCGGCATCGAGGAAGCGAAGAAGCCGGAAACCCGCCAGAACCGCATCACCAAAGCCGTCGAGCGCCTGGCGAGCGGCCGAGGCCAGCGCTGAACCGGGCGGCGGGGGCGCTCAGCACGCGGATCGCCGGGAGGCGCGCGGCAGGAAGTGGCCCCGAGGCGCGGAGCGCGAGGTCGCCGGGAGATGCGTAGTACGGGACCGCCGGAGGTGCGTAGTACGGGACCGCTTTGCGTCCGAAGAACCAGGGGCTCTTCGGACGCAACGAGGTTGGTCAGCCGAGGGTGATGAGACCGCCGGCGTTGGTGCGGGCGGCGTCGAACCGCGCCTGGGCGTCTGCCCAGTTCACGACGTTCCACCACGCCTTGACGTAGTCCGGCTTCACGTTCTTGTACTGCAGGTAGAAGGCGTGCTCCCACATGTCCAGCATCACGATCGGGATCTGCCCGGCCGGCAGGTTGCCCTGCTGGTCGTACAGCTGGTGGATCAGCAGCCCACCCTGCAGCGCGTCCCAGCCCAGGATCGCCCAGCCGGAGCCCTGGATCGTGGTCGCCGCGGCGGTGAAGTGCGCCTGGAACGCGTCGAACGAGCCGAACGACTCGTCGATCGCGGCCGCCAGCTCACCGTCCGGCTTGTCGCCACCGTCCGGCGACAGGTTCTTCCAGAAGATCGAGTGGTTGACGTGGCCGCCCAGGTTGAAGGCGAGCGTCTTCTCCAGCCCGACGATGGCGCCGAAGTCGCCGCCCTCGCGCGCCGCTGCCAGCTTCTCGAGCGTGTCGTTCAGACCCTTTACGTAGGTCGCGTGGTGCTTGGAGTGGTGCAGCTCCATGATCTCGGCGGCGATGTGCGGCGCAAGCGCGCTGTAGTCGTAGGAGAGATCAGGAAGCGTGTACGACGTGGTCAACTCTGCTCCTTCGTCAGGGCCACGGGGGCCGGTATCTGCGGGTGTCCTGGGTCAGCGGCACCAGCCTGAAACTTCAACCACGGTTGAGGTCAAGTCACCACGCGGTTGCGAGTCCACCTGATGTGCCCGACCAGTGCCCGGCGGCGTGTAGTTCACACGGCCGCGCAGGTCACCGGTCCAGCTTCACATACTCGCCCCACAGACCCACACGAGAGGTCACCGGTCTCAATTGATGGTGTCGAGCACCAGCTTCCCCCGCGTCCGCCCGGTCGCGAGCTGCCGGTGCGCCGCGGCGGCCCCGGCGAGCGGGAAGACCTGCTCGACCTCGATCCGTATCTCGCCGGCCTCGACCAGCGCCGCGATCTCGCCGAGCGCAGGTCCGTCCGGCTCGACCAGGAAAGACTTGGCCCGTACGCCGGCAGCGTCGGCCGCCGCGAGCAGTTCAGGCGACGTCCCACCCGGTACGGCGACCAGCAGGCCACCCGGCTTGAGCACCTTCACCGACTGCGCCAGTGTCGTCTCGCTGCCGATCAGATCCACCACGAGATCGAGGTCGCCGGTCGCGTCCTCGACGGAGGTCGCGTGGTAGTCGATCACCTCGTCCGCTCCGAGGGAGAGCAACCAGTCGTGCTTCTCCTTGCTCGCCGTGCCGATCACGTGCGCGCCGAGGTGCTTCGCGAACTGCACCGCCAGGTGTCCGACCCCACCCGCGGCTGCGTGGATGAGGACGCGCTGACCCTTCTCCAACGAAGCCGCAGCGGTCAGGATCTGCCACGCGGTGAGCCCGGCCAGCGGGATCGCGGCTGCCTCCGCGTGGCTGAGCTTCGCGGGCTTCTTCGCGAACTGCCGGGCCGGTGCAGTCACATACTCGGCGTACGCCGAAGCCGCCCGGGGGAACCACGGCATCCCGTACACCTCGTCGCCGACCGCCAGCGTGTGCACGCCGAAGCCGATCTCCTCGACGACGCCGGAGACGTCCCAGCCGAGCACGAACGGCGGCTCGCCGAGCGCGCCGGCCATCCCGCCGCCCTCGCGGCTCTTGTAGTCGACCGGGTTGATGCCGGCCGCGTGGACGCGCACCAGTACTTCGGTCGGCAGCGGCTGCGGTCGCTCCAGCTCGACCACCTTCAATACCTCCGGGCCGCCGAACCTGTCCTGGCTGATCGCCTTCATCGCTTTTCCTCCTCAGGGGCTTCATCTGGGCTCCGGACGCTATCCACAGGGCGGTAGTTTCCCGCAAGGACTGCTACTATCTATTGGGAAGTACTACCGCGGAGGAGCCCTCGGAATGACCGCCACCTGTTCGACCGGTGTGCACGACAAGCACGACGTGTACGCCGCCCAGTGCCCGTGCCGCGAGGTCCTCGACCTGCTCGCGAACAAGTGGGCCGCCCTCGCGATCGGCGCGCTCGAGGACGGACCGCTCCGCTTCGGCGAACTCCAGCGCCGGCTCCAGGGCATCAGCCCGAAAGTCCTCACCGGCACCCTCCGCCGGCTCGAAGACAGCGGCTTCCTGCACCGCGAGATCTACCCGGCCGTCCCACTCCACGTCGAGTACTCCCTCACCCCCCTCGGCCGCAGCGTCTCCGTGCCGCTCGCCTCCCTCCGCACCTGGGTAGAAGCCCACCTCCACGAAATCAGCTGACCTTCAGCCGAGCCTCAGCGATCGCTGGAGGAAGTCGAGTTCGAGGCGGAGGCGGCCTTCTACTGCTGCGGGGTCGGAGAAGCCGTGGCCCTGGCCGGCGAAGGTGACCAGTTCGTGCGGCTTGCCGGCGGCGGCGAGAGCGGCGGCCAGACGCAGCGAATGCACCGGCCACACGTTGGTGTCGGCCAGGCCGTGGATGATCTGGAGCGGCCGGGTGAGCTGGTCGGCGTACGGGACGATCGAGGAGCGCCGATAGGCCTCGGCATTGGAGGCCGGGTGCCCCATGTAGCGCTCCTTCCAGTACGAGTCGTAGAGCCGCAGATCGGTAACCGGCGCCCCGGCGATCCCGGCATGGAAGACATCCGGCCGATGGATCACCGCGGCCGCCGCCAGGTAGCCACTGAAGCTCCAGCCGCGGATCGCCACCCGCTCGAGATCGAGGTCGTCGTCGGTCGCCGCGATCGCGTGCAGCGCCTCGATCTGGTCGTCGAGCACCGGGAAGAGCTGGTCGCCCGCGACCGCCCGCTCCCAGGCCGGCCCGCGTCCCGGCGTACCGCGGCCGTCGATGCTGAGCACGATGAACCCCTGCTCGGCGAACCACTGCGAGACGAAGTATCCCGGCATCGAGCGCGCCATGACGAGCTGGAATCCCGGCCCGGCGTACGGACTGAGGAGCACCGGGAGCTTCGTGCCGGGCTCGTGCCAGGACGGGCGGAACACGGCCGTCCTCAGCTCGGAAGGCCCGGCCTTCACCAGCTCCATCCGAAGATCGACCACCGGCTGCTCGGTCGGGTCCTGCAATGGCTTGCCGTTGACGGTGATCCGGCGGCTGTCGAGGGTCCGGCTGTCGACCACGGTGATGCCGTCAGCCACACGACCGGTGTGCACCCCGGCACCTCCGGAGAGCTGACGGACCTCTCCGTCATAGCTGTAGTGGTGTATTTCGGTCGCCTCGGTCTGAGCCAGGAACATGACGGTGTCAACGGAGACGCCAGGGACCTCCAGCACCTGCAAGCCTGGGGGAGTGACGAACTTGTCGCCGATCAGCAGCCGGTAGGTGTCGGTCTCGGCGTCGCGCTCGATCCAGACCAGCTCGTCCGAGGCGGTCCGCGTCGGCGTACCGGCCCACATGGCCACCCAGTTCGGGTCGGTCACCTCCCGCACCAAGGACGTGCCGCCGGTGGCCGGGTCGACGTCGAGAAGCCGAAGCGTCTGCTGGTCGCGGGTCTGGACGGCGATCAGCGGACGCTCGCCCCGCCAGTCGGCCTGGACCAGATACTCGAAGCGCTCGCGATCCCACTCCACCTCGACCCGCTGCCCGTCGAGGTCCACCAAGTGAAGGCTGACGTCCGCGTTGTGAGTGCCCGCGGCCGGATAGCGGATCGGTTTCGGCGGTACGTCGGACCGCAGCGGATCCGGCTGGTACCAGATCTCGACCGGACTCTCGTCCAACCGCGCGACGAGCAACCGCTGCCCGTCCGGTGCCCACCAGAACCCTTCGGTCCGATCCATCGACATCCAGGCGGTGAACTCGGGCAGCCCCCAACTCACCTCCGCGTTCTCCGGCTCCGCCAGCACCCGATCGTTCGTGCCGGACGCATCGACCACCCACAGCGCCCGCTCGCGAACGAAGGCGACCGCATGCCCGGTCGGATCGATCGCAGCCGTCTCCACCTTGCCCTCGGACAGTTTCCGGACCTCATCGGCCGGCAGATCCACCACGAACAGCTCCGAGTCCTGCAGCACCGTCACGATGCCGTCGGCACCGGCCCGGTACTGCGCGGCCGCCGCGACCCGCCGCTCCTGGTTGTCCGCGGTGTCGAAGGCCCAGAGCGCGCCGTCGCGCAGAAAGGTGACGAACCGGCCGGAGATCGCGAGCCCGCTCACCGCCCCGGTCTGGAAATACCTCGTCCTGGCCAACTGCGCAGGAAGATCCTCACCCATCGGAAACCTCTCGCCGGCGAAACGGATGCTGTCCATGGTCAGCCTCTCACCCGCCCCGGACAGTCCGCCGGGGGTCATGCGGGCGCGAGCACCTGCGCGGGACGAATAGACTTCAGCTCTCTCGATCCCCGAAATTCGACCGAACCTGAGGTTGTTGTCGTGCTCACCATGCAGGACGCGCTGCTCGCGCTCACGAAGTACTGGACCGACCGGGGCTGCATGGTGGTGCAGCCGTTCAACACCGAGGTCGGAGCCGGCACGCTGAACCCGGCGACCATCCTGCGGGTGCTCGGTCCCGAGCCGTGGCGGGTCGCGTACGTCGAGCCGAGTGTGCGCCCCGACGACGCCCGGTACGGCGAGAACCCGAACCGGCTGCAGACGCACACCCAGTTCCAGGTGGTGCTCAAGCCGGACCCGGGCAACCCGCAGGAGTTGTTCCTGGCCAGCCTGGAAGCGCTCGGGATCGACATCGAGGCGCACGACATCCGGTTCGTCGAGGACAACTGGGCGAACCCGGCGACCGGGTCCTGGGGTCTGGGCTGGGAGGTCTGGCTGGACGGCCTGGAGATCACCCAGTTCACCTACTTCCAGCAGGCCGGCGGGATGACGCTGGACCCGGTGTCGGTGGAGATCACCTACGGCATCGAGCGGATCATGATGGCGCTGCAGGGCGTCTCGCACTTCAAGGACATCGCCTACGCACCGGGCATCTCGTACGGCGAGGCGTTCGGCCAAGCGGAGTACGAGATGTCCCGGTTCTACCTGGACGACGCCGATGTCGAGTCGCAGAAGCGGCTCTTCGAGGAGTACGCCGCCGAGGCGCGCCGGATGCTCGACGCGCGCCTCCCGGTCCCGGCACACATCCACGTACTGCGGTGCTCGCACACCTTCAACGTGCTGGACGCCCGCGGTGCGGTCAGTACGACGGAACGCGCGAAGGCCTTCGGCCGGATGCGCACCCTGGCCCGCGAGGTCGCCCAGTTGTGGGCGGAACGGCGTACCGAGCTCGAACACCCGCTGGGGATCGCCGAGCTGCCCGCGGCCGCGCCGGAGCCGACCGAGTTCCCGGTGATCAGCGGCACCCGGCAGCTGCTGTTCGAGATCGGCACCGAGGAGATGCCGCCGTCGGAGGTCACCAAGACGGCCGAGGCGGTGAAGGCGGCGCTGACCGAGAAGCTGGCCGCGACCCGGCTCGGCCACGGCGAGGTCACCACCTACGCCACCCCGCGCCGGGTGGTCGCGTTCGTCGCGGCCGTCCAGTCCGGTGAGCCGGATGCCGAGAAGGTCAACCGCGGTCCGAAGAAGGCCGCCGCGTTCGATGCCGAGGGCAACGTCACGAAGGCGGCCGCCGGGTTCGCGCGCGGTCAGGGCGTCGACGTGAGCGAGCTGCACGACCTGGTCGTCGACGGTGTCGAGTATGTCGCGGTGACCAAGCCCGACCCGGGTCGCGGCGCCGCCGAAGTACTGAGTGGCGTGCTGGCCGAGATCGTCAGCGGACTGCGCTCGGACAAGAACATGCGCTGGAACGATGCCAAGCTGTCGTTCACCCGCCCGGTTCGCTGGCTGGTGGCGTTGCTCGGCGACCAGGTCATCCCGGTCTCGGTGTCGACGCTGGCCGCCGGCCGGACCACGCGCGTGCACCGCACCGCCGCGCAACCGGTGGTCGAGATCGCCGCGGCCGAGGGCTACCTCGACCTGCTCCGGATCCACGGCATCGAGGCCGACCCGGCCAAGCGCCGTCAGCAGATCGTCGAGGCGTCCGAGCGGCTCGCCGCCGAGGTCACCGGGTTCGTCGACTTCGCGGCCGAGACCGCGCTGCTCGACCAGATCGTCAACCTGGTCGAGGAGCCGACCGCGATTCTCGGCAACTTCTCGCCCGACTACCTGGATCTGCCGGCCGAGATCCTCACGACGGTGATGCGCAAGCACCAGCGGTACCTGCCGGTGCGGGACGCCGACGGCAAGCTGCTGCCACACTTCGTTGCCGTGGCCAACGGTTCGGTCAACGAAGCAACGGTCCGCAACGGCAACGAGGGCGTACTGCGGGCCCGCTACGAGGACGCCGCCTTCTTCTGGCGCGCCGACCTGCAGACCACGCCGGAGGCGATGAAGGAAGGTCTCGGCAAGCTCGCGTTCGAGGAGCGGCTCGGCTCGATGGCGCAGCGTGCCGACCGGATCGCTGCCGTCGCGTTGAAGCTGGGCTCGGTGGTCGGGCTCGAAGGCGATGATCTGAAGGCTTTGCAGCGCGCGGCCGAGCTGGCGAAGTTCGACCTCGGGTCGCAGATGGTTGTCGAACTGACCAGCTTGGCCGGCACAATGGCTCGTGAGTACGCACGGCGCAGTGGCGAGAGCGAGGCTGTCGCGCAGGCGTTGTTCGACATGGAGCTGCCGCGGTCCGCGGGCGATCCGGTGCCGGCGACGACACCGGGTGCGTTGCTCGCGCTGGCGGACCGGTTCGACCTGCTCGCGGGGCTGTTCGCGATCGGTGCGAAGCCGACCGGTAGCTCGGACCCGTTCGCGTTGCGTCGTGCCGCCGCCGGTGTGGTCGCGATCCTGCGCGAGCACCCGGAGCTGCGGGCGATCACCCTGCCGGTCGGGCTCGCCGCGGCCGCCGAGCAGATCGTTGCCCAGGGCATCGAGGTGAAGGCCGAGTCGCTCGCCGATGTGGCCGACTTCACCGTCAAGCGCTACGAGCAGCAGGTCCTCGACCGCGGTGACGACCACCTCCAGGTCGCCGCCGTCCTACCCCTCGCCGAGGCGCCCGCCGTCGCCGACGAGACCCTCGCCGAACTCAAGCGCCAGGTGAGCACCCCCGGCTTCGCAGACCTCGTCGCGGTGCTCCAGCGCGCCCGCCGCATCGTCCCCGCCGAAACCACTGCGGTCTACGACGCCGCCAAGCTCACCGAACCGGCCGAGGTCGCCCTGCACGAGGCTGTCCAGAAGGTCGGCACCGCCCCCACCGGGCTGGCCGACTTCGTCGCCGCCACCCAAGGCCTGGTCGAGCCGATCACCAACTTCTTCGAAGAAATCCTGGTGATGGCCGAAGACCCCGAGGTCCGAGCCGCCCGCCTAGGCCTCCTGGCCACCATCCGGGACCTGGCCGTCCCAGTCCTCGACTGGCAAGCCCTAGGCACCAGCCTCAACACGCAGTCGGAGTAGCAAGACGCTCTGAGCGCGCAGGGTATGTAGGCCGTGCGGATGCGCGCTCAGAGCGGCAGTGTTAGTAGAGGAGCCAGGCGCTCGGCGAACAGCGCGACGTTAGGAGGGGAGCCAGGCGGTCGGCGAACAGCGTGACTACGCGTCTCCGATGCGACCGAGACCCGCAGCACTTCCACCGAACC
This sequence comes from Kribbella sp. NPDC006257, assembly GCF_040613535.1. Taxonomy (NCBI): domain Bacteria; kingdom Bacillati; phylum Actinomycetota; class Actinomycetes; order Propionibacteriales; family Kribbellaceae; genus Kribbella; species Kribbella sp. NPDC006257. The sequence continues at coordinate 61,563 of NZ_JBEXSJ010000024.1, read as the reverse complement.
CGTTCGACCGGCCGCCCGTAACTGGACCGCCGGGTCGACTGGCCCGCTTCGCCATGCACTTACCGGCTCGACTGGCCGTTGTTCTTCGACATACCGGCTCGACTGGCCGTGCTTTTCGACATACCGGCTCGACTGGCCGCATTTCGGTCGGCAAACCGGCCAGTCGGGAAGGGGAGTTGAAGGAACACGGCCAGTCGAGCCGGTAAGTCGATCGGCGCACGGCGAGTCGCGCTGGTAAGTCGTCCCCACGACGGCAACGAGCGCTGCGAGTTGGTGATGGCGGCGACAGCGACCCGGTGGACAGGTAACCGGTACCCAACTGTCGAGGAGGGCGTATCGCCTCGAGCCGGAGCGGCGGGGAGGTGCAGGTGATCTGCCGTCAGAGTCAGAGCGGCAGGGTGAGTAGGGGGGCCAGGCGGTCGGCGATGAGGCGGTAGCCGTCGGGGTCTGGGTGGACGTCGTCGGCGTACAGGGCGCGGGCCTCTTCTGGGGTGAGGATGGTGCGGCCGTCGATGAGTTGGAGGTCTGGGTCGGGGCGGGTGCGGGCGCCTAGTTCGACCAGGGCGCGGATGTCGTCGAGGGTGAGGCCTAGGGCGTTGGGTTTGCCCTCGAGGTTCGGGGCGGTCAACGGGCTGATGACGACGATGGGCGTGTGTGGGTGGCCGTCGCGGACGGTGGCGAGGAACGCCTCGACCTGGCCGGGGAGGGTTCGGCCGCTGTAGGTTTCGCCGCCGTAGATGTTGATGCCTAGGCACAGTGAGATCAGCCGGGCCGGGGTGTCCCGGATCGTCCGCGCCGCGATCGGGTCGAGGTGACACTCGCCGGCGAGCCCGAGCATCACCAGGTCCCATGCGTGCTTGCGTGCCACCAGCGCCGGCCACGTCTCGGACGGTCCGTAAGCGCCGGTACATTGAGTGACCGAACTGCCGTAGGTGATCCACCGCGGCCCGCTAGGTGGCTGCGGCACCGCTTCACCCTCAAACGACACTTCTCGTACTTCGATCGCCCCCGCCTGCGGCAACCAGATCTCCAACTCGCTGGGCCCGGCCGGTAGCTCGACCCGGATCCGCTGCTCACCAGCCTGTACTTCGGTACGCCGGTGCAGTGACCCATCGACCAGGAAGTCGACCGGTGCGATCTCGCCGGACACATCCGGAGCAGCCCGGATCTCCAGCGTCACAGCAACAGCCGACGTCTGCCAGCCGGCCCGTACGCCGGCCGGAGTCGCCGCCCGGGACCACAACCGATGCCCGGGCCGCTCCGGATTCCCGGTCCAGTCGGTCAGCTCGAACGGCTGCTCGCGCGGGTCGAGCCGCCAGAACGTCGTCCAGCCGTCGGCGTCGACCGCACGAAACCGGTAGCCGGTCCACAGTGGCTCAGTGCTCATCCGCCGCCTCCGAAACAGATGCCGTTGATGGGACAAGCTATACCTATGAATCTCACGCCGGATGCAGTGGCCGATCGTTCGGAAGCGGTGGCGAAGCAGCTGAGGGAGCACCTGCCGATCACTCCGCTCGAGACCTTCGATGCACTCAGCGACGAGCTCCAGGCCGAAGTGCTGGTCAAGTGCGAGCACCGCCAGCGCACCGGCTCGTTCAAGGCCCGCGGCGCGATGGCCAAGGTGCTCTCGCTGACCGACGAGCAGCGGAACGCCGGCGTGGTGACCGCCTCGACCGGCAACCACGGACTCGGCGTGAGCAACGCCCTCGCGACCCTCGGCGGGCATGGGATCGTCTACGTCCCGGAGAACGCGTCGCCCAGCAAGGTCGCCGCGATCAAACGGTTCGGCATCGAGGTCCGCAGCGTCGGCACCGACTCCGGCGCCAACGAAACCCGAGCCCGGGCGGAAGCCGAGGTGGAAGGCTGGACCTACATCTCGCCGTACAACGATCCCGAGATCGTCGCCGGACAGGGCACCGCCGCGGTCGAGATGCTGGAGCAGCTCGACGGGCAGCGGCTCGATGCCGTCTTCATCGCGGTCGGCGGTGGCGGCCTGGTCAGCGGGATGGCGGCCGTCCTCAAACGGCATCTCCCAGACCTCAAGGTGTACGGCGCACAGCCGGCCGCGGACGCCGCGATGGCCGAGTCGATGAAGGCCGGCCGGATCATCGAGCTGGACGGCAAGCCAACGCTGTCGGACGGTACGGCGGGCAACGTCGAGCCCGGCGCCATCACCTTCGACCTGTGCCGTTCCTTGGTCGACGAATGGGTCCTGGTCGAGGAGGCCGAGATCCGGGACGCGTTGAGACTCGTGATCGACACTGAGCATCAGCTGATCGAGGGTTCGGCGGCGATGGCGTTCGCGGCCGCACGGCGTACGGATGTCGAAGGTCAGCGGGTGGCAGTGGTGTCGTGTGGCGGGAACATCTCGGCGAAAACCCTGGTGGCCGCGCTGGCCTGACGAAGTACTGTGTGGCCGTGCGCGAATTGGTTGTGCTGGGCACCGGCAGTCAGGTGCCGTCGCGAGAGCGCAGCCAGAACGGCTACTTCCTGCGCTGGGATTCCGAGGGCTTCCTCTTCGATCCGGGCGAGGGCACGCAACGGCAGATGCTGTACGCCGGAGTGCCTGCCACCGCGATCACCCGGTTGTGTGTCACCCATTTCCACGGCGACCACTGCCTCGGCGTACCGGGCATCGTGCAGCGGTTGTCACTCGACGACGTGCAGCATCCCGTGCACGCGCATTACCCGGCGTCCGGGCAGGACTACTTCACCCGGCTCCGGTACGCCGCGTCGTTCTACGAGCGGGCTGATCTCCGCGAGGAGCCGATCGACGAGGACGGCTTGTTGTCGGTCGGTTCGTTCGGCCAGCTCTGGGTGCGCCGATTGGAGCACTCGGTCGAGTCCTTCGGGTACCAACTCGTCGAACCGGACGGCCGCCGGATGCTACCGGAGGAGTTGGCCCGGTACGGCGTCGCCGGACCCGCGGTCGGTCGGCTGCAGCAGTCCGGGTCGATCGTTGTCGACGGGCGGACGGTGACGATCCAGCAGGTGAGTGAGCCGCGCCTCGGGCAACGGTTCGCCTTCGTGATGGACACCCGGCTCTGCGAGGGCGTCTTCAAGCTCGCCGATGGAGCGGACATGCTCGTGATCGAGTCGACGTACCTGTCCTCCGAACGCGAGCTGGCCACGGCCTTCGGTCACCTGACGGCGCGCCAGGCCGCTCGAGTCGCCCAGGAGTGCGGTGTCCGCAAGCTCGTGCTGACCCATTTCTCCCAGCGCTACACCGAGCCCGAGCGCTTCCACGAGGAGGCGGCAGCGGAGTTCTCCGGCGAGATCGTCGTCGCCGCTGACCTGACCAGAACAGCGGTGCCTACCCGCCGCTGACCGCAACAGCAGATCGTGAGCGGCACCGGGAAGCTGAGGTATTTTCTCGGATCGCGGCCGGCAGGTGCGGGATTTAGCTGCCTGGTCATGGAACTGTGATCCGGTTGACGCATAGCGATCGTAGGATTGTGCTGTGTCACTGACGTTTCCGGCATCGTTTGCCGATGGCAATGAATTCTCGGACCTGCTCGACGAGCCGACCCGCGTCGCCCTGGAGGTGGCGTCGGTGCGGTGCGCCTTCGAGGACGGGATGTTCATGGATGCGTGGCAGCTGGCCTGGTCGCTGGAGCAGCGGCTGGCCGGCTCCGGCCGCTGGCAAGAGATCGTGGTGACGCAAGAGCTCGCGCTGGCAGCAGCCGTCCGGCTGGGCGACTGGCTCCTGGAGGGACAAGCTCGGGTGACACTCGGCCGGGCCTGCCTGGCGCTCGGTGACGTCCGGCGGGGCGGCCCGCAGCTGGCCGAGGGCACGGTCATCCTCCGTGCCCTCGGCGTGCCCAGCAGCTGATCAGTCAGCGCAGCGGGCGGAAGAACTCGCGGACGTCGGCGGTGAGCAGTTCCGGCTCTTCCAGTGCGGCGAAGTGGCCGCCGCGGTCGACGTCGGTCCAGCGCGTGATGGTGTTCTCGCGTTCGGCGTACCGGCGGATGCCGACGTCGTGCGCGAAGACGATCACCCCGGTCGGGACACCCGAGTTCTCCTTGGTCGCGCCCCAGGCCTGCTGCTGCGCATACCCGACGTACGCCGCCGAGCCGGCCGTACCGGTCAGCCAGTAGATCATCACGTTGGTGAGCAGCCGGTCCCGGTCGATGATTGCGTCCGGCAACGTTGTGCGCGGATGCGTCCACTCGCGGAACTTGTCCATGATCCAGGCCAGCTGCCCGACCGGTGAATCGACCAGTCCATAGGCGAGCACCTGCGGCCGCGTGGACTGGATCGCGATGTAGCCGAACTCCTCCCGCATGAACGCGTCGATCCGCGCCAGCCGGTCCTGCTCGAGTTCGGTCAGCGTCGCGCGTTCCTCGCCCGGCACCATTGGCGGCAGCCCGGGCGAACCGTTCACGTGCACGCCGACGACGTGCTCGCGATCGGCCCGCGCGACCTCGGGTGAAACGGCAGCCCCGATGTCCCCACCCTGTACGCCGTACCGCTCGTACCCGAGTCGCGCCATCAACTCCGCCCAGATCCGGCCGATCCGGTCCGTCGTCCACCCCTCGTCGTGCACCGGTCCGGAGAAGCCGAAGCCGGGCAGCGACGGAATCACCAGGTGGAATGCGTCGGCCGCGTCACCGCCGTACGACCGCGGATCGGTCAACGGGCCGATCACGTCCAGGAACTCGACGAACGAGCCGGGCCAGCCGTGCGTCAGGATCAGCGGCAGCGCGTCCGGTTCGGCCGACCGCACGTGCAGGAAGTGGATCTGCTGACCGTCGATCACCGTCGTGTACTGCGGGATCTCGTTCAACTGCTTCTCGATCGCGCGCCAGTCGTACTCGTCGCGCCAGTACTCCAGCAGGCCGCTCAGCCAGGAGACCGGTACGCCGGTGTCCCAGTCGTCCCCGGGCAAGGGCGCGGGCAACCTGCTCTGGGTCAGCCGAGTCTTGAGGTCATCAAGGGTGTGCTGCGGAATCTCGATCCGGAAGGACTTGATCTCGTTCGTCGTCATGTCTCTGACTCTCTCACCCAGTTAGGTCATATGCTGTCCTAGCTGATCAACAGAATTGAAGACATGCTGGAAACCTCCGCACGACTCCTCAAATTGCTCTCGCTGCTGCAGTCTCCTCGCGACTGGAGTGGCGCCGACCTGGCCGGGGAACTCGGTGTCGGCGTCCGCACGGTTCGCCGCGACGTCGACAAGCTGCGCAACCTGGGCTACCCGGTCGACGCCGTACCGGGTGTGGCCGGCTACCGCCTGGGGGCCGGTGCTTCCCTGCCGCCCCTCCTGCTCGACGACGAAGAAGCGGTCGCCGTCGCGATCGGCTTGCGGGCAGCCGCGACGGGGAGTGTGGCCGGGATCGAGGAGTCGTCGGTGCGAGCGCTGACCAAGCTGGAGCAGGTGCTTCCGTCGCGGCTGCGCCATCGGGTCCGCCTCCTGCAATCGGTCGCGGTCACCCCGAACGACGGGGCCGTCGTCGACCCCGCAGTACTGATGGCCGTCGCCGCGGCCTGCCGCGACCACGAACGCCTCCGCTTCGACTACCGAAGCCACGACGGCACAGCAACAGTCCGTACTACGGAGCCGCATCGCCTGGTGCACACCGGCCGCCGCTGGTACCTCGTCGCCTGGGACGTCGAGCGCGCGGACTGGCGAACCTTCCGCCTGGACCGGATGGAGCCCAGAATCCCGACCGGCCCACGATTCCAGCCGCGCGAGGTCCCCGAACTCGACCGCACCACGCGCGGCGTAGCCGGCGGCGGCTATCGCTACCAGGCCACCTTCCTGCTGCAGGCACCGGCCGAGCAGATCACCGACCGCATCCCCAACACCGTCGGCGTAGTCGAAATGGTCGACCCAGGAAGCTGCCTTTTGTCAGCTGGCTCGAACTCCCTCGACGAACTACTCCTGTACGTCGGCCTGCTAGGCGTCGACTTCGTAGTCCAGTCGCCCCCCGAGCTGATCGCCCACCTCCAAACCCTCACCACCCGGCTTGCTGCCGCCACACCTGCCTAGGAAACGGTCGGGCGGATGTTCTGGTTGAGGTGAAAGGTGTTGGTGGGGTCGTAGGTGTTCTTCAGGGCGGTCAGGCGGGCCAGCTTGGCGGGTGGGAAGGCGCGGCTGACGCTCTCGCCGTTGAGGGTGTTGATGTAGGCGCCACCGGCGTACGGGTCGAGGGTCGCGGCGTAGGCGCGGATGGTGGCGATGCGGTCGGCGTCGTCGGCGGCGTCCTCCCAGCGGGTGGCGGTGACGAACTCGAACATCACGTCGCGGTGGCTGAAGGCTGCGTCCTCGTCCGGTACGTCGGAGATCGCGCCGCCGTACGCCTGCAGGCTGGCGCCGATGCCGGGGTTGCGCAGCAGTGCGCGGATCGCGTCGTCGGGCAGGGACTTGAAGTAGTGGCCCTTCCAGTAGCGACGGAACCGGTGACCTTGAACGCTGTCGTCGCGGCTCTGCAGGGTCAGGTAGGGCATCTCTTCGATGCTCTCGGCAACTATCGTGCCGAGGGAACGGAAGGCCGGGATCAACGCGGCGCCCTCGGCGGGGTCGCCGACCCAGACGAAGCCGACGACGAGTTCCTCGCCGCGGATGTTCGCGGTGAAGGTCGCCTGCCGGGGTGCCGTGGCGTTCAGGTCGCGCCAACCCCGCAGTACGGCGAAGGCCTCGTCCCAGGCGTAGGTGAACTCGGTGACCAGGGTGCGGGTGCCGATCTGGTGCAGCCGGAATTCGAACGCGGTGACGATGCCGAAGTTGCCGCCGCCACCGCGCAGTCCCCAGAACAACTCGGCGTTCTCGGTCGCGCTCGCGGTCACGACGTCGCCGGCCGCGGTCACCAGTTCGTACGAGATCACGTTGTCGCAGGCGAGCCCGAACTGCCGGGCCAGCCAGCCCATCCCACCGCCCAGGGTGAGCCCGCCGACGCCGGTGTGCGAGACGTTGCCGGCCGTGGTGGCGAGTCCGTACGCCTGCGCGGCCCGGTCCAGTTCGCCGAGCAGCCCGCCGCCCTGGACCCAGGCGACCTGCCGTTCGGGGTCGACGCGGACCTCGTTCATCGGGGTCAGGTCGATCATCAGGCCGCCCTCGGGAACGGCGAGCCCGGCGATGTTGTGGCCGCCGCAGCGCACCCCGATCTCCAGATCGTGCTCCCGGGCGTACCGGACGGCGGCGACGACGTCGGCGGTGTCGTGACAGCGGGCGATAGCGGCCGGCCGGCGGTCGACCATCGCGTTCCAGACGGTGCGGGCCTCGTCGTAGCCGGCGTCGCCGTCGATCAGGAGGGTGAGTTGCTGGGTGGCGGTCATCGTCGTGCTCCTTGCCGGAAGTGGTGGTGCTCACCACCCTGACAGCGAAGCGGTACAGGGATAAGGTCCAGTTCTATGAGCCGATCCAGGACCAATTCCGGCGAGCTGCTCGTCGAACTGCGCCGCGACTCCGCCGTGCCCCTGCATCAGCAACTGGAGAGCGGGATCCGGGACCGGATCCGGCAGGGGCTGCTCCGCGCGGACGCGGTGATGCCGGCCACCCGCGCTCTCGCGACCGATCTCGGGCTGTCCCGCGGTGTCGTCGTCGAGGCCTATCAGCAGCTGGTCGCCGAGGGATACCTGGTCAGCCGCACCGGCGGCTACACCCAGGTCGCCCCGTCGGCAGCCGGTCCCCAGGCTTCGAAGGTGACCGCTCGTGAGCCGGGTGGGCCGCCGCGGATCGACTTCAAGTACAGCAAGCCGGACGTCTCCCAGTTCCCGCGCGCCGCCTGGCTCCGGTCGATCCGCAAGGTCCTCAACGAGACACCGAACCGGAGCTTGGCCTACCTGGACGGCCGCGGTACGCCGGAACTTCGCGAGGCGCTGGCCGACTACCTCAACCGGGTTCGTGGTACCTCGGCCCGGCCCGAGAACATGCTGATCTGCAACGGTTTCGCGCAAGGATCGCGGCTGCTCCTGCAGGTGCTGGCGGCTGCCGGGTATCGCCGGCTGGCGGTGGAGGACCCGTCGGACGACGAATTGCGTGGGGTCGCGGTCAATGCCGGGTTGGAGGCGGTCGGCGTACCGGTGCTGGAGACCGGGCTCGATGTCGAGGCGCTCGAGCGGTCGGGAGCGGACGTCGTACTGGTGACCGCTGCTCATCAGTTCCCGACGGGGGCGGTGGCTTCGGCCGCTATGCGGTCGGCCTTGATCGCCTGGGCCACGAAGCACGATGCCTTGATCATCGAGGACGACTACGACGCGGAGTACCGGTACGACCGCGAACCGATCGGCGCGATCCAGGGGCTGGCGCCGGAGCGCGTGGTCTATGCGGGGACGGCGAGCAAGACGCTGGCCCCCGGGCTCCGGCTCGGCTGGCTGATCCTGCCCGGCCGGTTGGTCGAACCGATGTCGGCGGCCAAGGTCGTCGACGATCGTGGATCGCCGGTGTTCGACCAGCTGACCTTCGCCGACTTCGTCGCGCGCGGAGAGTTCGACCGGCACCTGCGCCGGATGCGACCGCGGTACCGGCGGCTGCGGGATGCGCTGGTCGGCAGGCTGGCGGAACGGCTACCGGATCTCGTGCCGACCGGGGTGTCCGCCGGTCTCCATGTGCTGATCTGGTTGCCGCCCGATCTCACCGAGGCCGCTGTGTCGAACGCAGCGCTGGATCGCGGCCTCGGTGTCTATGGCCTGACGCCCTACTGGGTGGACCATCCGGGTCCGGAAGGTCTGGTCTTCGGCTACGGCAGCCTGACCGAACCGGCCGTCCTCGAAGGCGTCGATCTCCTCGCCGACGCGATCAACTCGTTTCGTTCGTAGGGAGTTCGTCGTAGTCGGTCGAGGTGGTGAGGTGGGCCCACTGGGCGGCTTCGGCGGCACGGGATCGTGAGGCGCGGTCGGCGTGCTCCAGGGCGTCCTTGCCGAGGAGGAGCCGCAGTGGAGGTTCGTCGAGACCGACGATCTGCAGGATCGCCTGCGCGGCCTTGGCCGGGTCGCCGGGTTGCTTGCCATCGGCCCCTACCCGGTAGCGGTTGAGCTCGCCGACGGTGGAGTCGTACTCCGCGCGGACGTCGGCGATCGTCATCGACGAGCCGCCCCAGTCGGTCCGGAACGCGCCCGGCTCGACGATCGTCACCTTCACCCCGAACGGCCGGACCTCGTTCGCGAGCACCTCGGAGAACCCTTCGACCGCGAACTTGGCGGTCTGGTAGGCGCCCATCCCCGGCGTCCCGCCGACCCGGCCGCCGATCGACGAGAACTGCAGGAAGTGCCCGCCGCGCTGGGTCCGGAAGACGGGCAGCGCCGCCTTGGTCACGTTCACCACACCGAACAGATTGGTCTCCACCTGCGCCCGGAAGTCGGTCTCGTCGGTGTCCTCGATCGGCGCGCTGTTCGCGTAGCCGGCGTTGTTGGCGACCACATCGAGGCCGCCGAACTCCTCCAGCGCCACCTGTACTGCGGCGCGCGCGGCCGCGGCGTCGGTGACGTCGAGCGCCACCGCGCGGATGGCGTCGCCGTACTTGTGCACCAGGTCGTCGAGCTGCTCGGGCTTGCGGGCGGTGGCAACCACCCGGTCCCCGGCGGCCAGCACGGCCTCGGTGAGTGCGCGGCCGAGGCCGCGGGAGCTTCCGGTGACGATCCAGGTCCTGGTCATGATCTCCTCGCTAAGTAACCGACTGGTTGGTTAATTCAAGGAAACACCTTCCGTCGGCAGAAATCAACCGACCGGTTGGTTGGTAGATTGAGACGCAGGTAGGTTGGATAAGGTGCGTGGCATGCAACGGAACGCCGATCGGACCAGGGCCCGGATCCTCGACGCAGCGCTGACGGAGTTCGCCGCGCTCGGCATCGCCGGCGCCCGGGTGAACCGGATCGCCGAGGTGGCGGGCTGTAACAAGGCGATGCTGTACGCCTACTACGGGAACAAGGACCAGCTCTTCGACGCGGTCTTCACGGCGTACGTCGAGGCCTATCTGGAAGAGGTCGGGTTCGACGCGCACGACCTTCCGCAGTACGCCGGGCGGGTGTTCGACTACTTCGAGGAACATCCGGATCATCTGCGGCTGGCGGTCTGGTATCGGTTGGAGCGGCCCGAGAGTGCCCGGCTGGAGGCGGTGCTCGCGGTGAATGCGAGCCGGCTGTCGGAGTTGGAGAAGGCGCGGCGGGCGGGGGTGTACCGATCGGAGTTCAAGCCGGTGGAGTTGTTGTCGTTGATCCAGTCGATCGCGACGAGCTGGTCGTCGATGAATCCCGAGTTCGCGGCGGCTTCCATTCCCAAGGCCCGTCGGCGCAAAGCGGTGGTGACTGCCGTGGCGCGCCTCTTGGATCAATGAGATCTGAAGCACACAGGATTCTCAGCTGATTCATCGGTTGGCCCGATGGAGTTCTCAGATTGCCGAGGTCTACTTCTTGGCAGACGGGTTGTGGGCTGAGGAGGCAACGGGATGAACGGCAACGAAGGCCAGCAGGGGCCGGCTGACGGACAGCAGGGTCCGACCCCAGGGCAGGGGGCGCCTGCAGGGCAAGGGTCGGCAGCGCAGGGACCGGCTGGAAGCCAGGGGCCGACGGGATGGCCGCCGGCTGCGGGGCAGCAGCAGGGTGCTTGGCAGGCGCCGTACGGGCAACAGCAGTACGGCCAACCGCAGTACGGGCAGGCGCCCTACGGGCAGCCGCAGTACGGGCCGGGGGTGTTCGGGGGTCCGAATCCGCAGTATCAGCAGGGGTTCGGGCAGCCTTGGGGGTACCACCCGATGCCGCCGGCGCCGAAGCGGCGCAAGCGGTTGCCGATGCTGATCGGCGCGCTGAGCCTGGCGACCGCCGCCGTCATCGGATCCGTTGCCTGGGGCATCGACCAGCACGTGGACGGCAACACCTCGAGCCTGTCGTCCTCGATGGACGCCTCCGCCGTGGCCGCGAAGGTCTCGCCCGGTCTGGTGGATGTGAACACCGTGCTCGGCTTCGAAGGCGCTCGCGCCGCCGGCACCGGGATCGTGCTCACCTCGGACGGTGAGATCCTCACCAACCACCACGTGATCGAAGGCGCCACCAAGATCACCGTGACCGACATCGGCAACGGGAAGACGTACGACGCGAGTGTCGTCGGGTACGACGACGCGCACGACATCGCCGTCCTCAAGCTGAAGGACGCCTCCGGGCTCGAGGTCGCCAAGACCGGCGACTCCGACAAGGTCGCGCTCGGCGACCAGGTGGTCGGGATCGGTAACGCGGGCGGCGTCGGCGGGACGCCGAGCTACGCGGCCGGCAAGGTGACCGGGCTGAACCAGGCGATCACCGCGACCGACGAGTCCGGCTCCGACCCGGAGAACCTGACCGGGCTGATCCAGACCGATGCGAACATCCAGGCCGGCGATTCGGGCGGACCGCTGGCCAACGCCAAGGGTGAGGTGATCGGCGTCGACACTGCGGGCGGCAGTGGCAACGGCGGCACCGGTGGCCCGGGCCAGACGGCGTACGGCGACGGCTCGGGAACCGGCGACGGTACCGGCTTCGGCAACGGCCCGGGCAGCGGCTTCGGCAACGGCGAAGGTCAGGGTCAGGGCTTCGGCCAGGGCAACGGCAACGGCCAGGGACAGGGAAACGGTCAGGGCAACGGCCAGGGCACGACCACCCAGGGGTACGCGATCCCGATCAACCAGGCGCTGGACATCGCCGACCAGATCGAGTCCGGCAAGGCCTCCGCGGACGTGCACATCGGTGACTCGGCGATGCTCGGTATCTCGGTCCTCGCCGATCAGGGCATCTCCGGCGCGGTCGTGAACGATGTCGTCGCCGACGGTGCCGCCGACAAGGCCGGCCTCAGCGCCGGTGACGTGATCACCTCCTTCGACGGCAAGATGGTCGACTCCCCGGACACGCTGTCCACGCTGCTCAACCCGCACCACGCCGGCGACAAGGTCCCGGTGACCTGGCAGGACCAGAACGGTGAGTCGCACACCGCGACCATCAGCCTGATGGCCGGCCCGGTCCGCTGAATCTCCGGGCGGCGGGTACCCCACAAGGCCCGCCGCCCGGACCCTCTCCACAACTCCACAGACCCCGGCTCGCGGCGACACCCCCCTTCGCCCGAGCCGGCTGATCGGGTCCGACGCTCACCTACCCCCCTCGGGAGCGCCGGACCCGTTCTCTTGTCCGCAGTCCACGGGATGAACCCGGTGGAGACGGAAGTGAACAGTTGTTTACTATTGAGTGGTAAACAACTGTTCACCGCCGCCCGCGATCTGTGAGGAACTGACGTTGACTGTGAGGCCTGGGGTGCATCCGCGGCTGGTGCTGGCGACGCTCGCGTCGTGCGGCGTACTGGTGGCGGTGATGCAGACGATCGTGGTGCCGTTGCTGCCCCAGCTGCCCGCGCTCACTCATAGCCACCCGTCAGACGTCAGCTGGCTCGTCACCGTCACGCTGCTGACCGGCGCTGTCTTCACTCCGCTGCTCGGCCGGGCCGGTGACATGTACGGCAAACGCCGCGTCCTCCTGATCGCCTTGGCGTCGATGGTTTTCGGGTCGCTGCTCTGTGCGATCAGTTCGCTGCTTCCGCTGCTGATCCTCGGTCGTGCTTTCCAGGGAGCGGCCGTCGCCGTGATCCCGCTCGGCATCAGCATCCTGCGGGACGAGTTGCCGCCCGCGCGAGTGATCCCGTCCATCGCGATCATGAGTTCGACCCTCGGCGTCGGCGCTGCCTTCGGAATCCCTGCGGCGACCCTGGTGGTGCAGTACGCGAACTGGCACACGATGTTCTGGATCTGCCTGGGACTCGGTCTGCTCAACATCGCCGCGGTGCTGCTGATCGTGCCCGAGTCCAAGGTGCGCTCGAGCGGGCGGTTCGACGTACTGGGTGCGTTGGGGTTGAGCGCGTTCCTCGTCTGTCTGCTGCTCGCGGTGTCGAAGGGCAGCGCCTGGGGCTGGGCCTCGACGAGCATCCTCGGCCTGTTCGCCGGCGCTGTCCTGATCGCGATCATCTGGGTCTGGTACGAACGGCGCGTCGGTGCCCCACTCGTCGATCTCGGAGTCTCGGCACGACCGGCCGTACTCTTCACCAACCTCGCCGCTCTGCTGATCGGCTTCGCCTTCTACGCGAACTCCCTGTCCACCGCGCAGCTCGTGCAGGAACCGAAGTCGACCGGCTACGGCCTCGGCGCGTCGATCGTGGTCAGCGGACTCTGCCTGCTGCCGGGTGGTGTCGCGATGGTGATCCTGTCGCCGGTCTCCGCACGACTCTCGGCTGCCCGTGGTCCACGCTTCACGCTGGCCTTCGCGTCCGGGTTGATGGCGACCGGGTACGTCGTACGCCTGTTCACCAGTGAGAACCTGGTCGCGATCGTGGCCGGCGCGACCGTTGTCGCCGCCGGAACAGCGATTGCGTATTCGGCGCTTCCGGCCTTGATCATGCATGCTGTGCCGGTGACCGAAACCGCCGCGGCGAACGGCCTCAACACCTTGATGCGCACGATCGGCCAGGCAGTCTGCAGCGCGATCGTGGCGACAGTGCTGACCAGCATGGTCGCGACCAAGTCCGGGCACACTGCTCCGACACTCAACGCCTACCTGGTCATCTTCGTGATCGCGGGCTGCACGGCGCTGGTCGCGGTCGGCCTCACCTTGCTGATCCCGGCCCGCCGCCGTACTGCGGCCGGCAGTGAGCCCGTGCTGGTCGAAGCGAGCAGCACGTCATGACCGACGCCGGCCGGATGGCGATCTTGAAAGCAGCTCGCAGAGCCTTCGCCAGGCAGCCGTACGCCGCGGTCACGTTGCGCGGGATCGCCAAGGACGCCGGGGTCAGCGCGTCGCTGATCGTGAAGCACTTCAGCGGCAAGGAAGCTCTCTTCGACCGGGTCGCCGACTTCAGCGACGCCGCCACGTTGCTGCTCGACGCACCCGACGGCGAACTCGGCCGGCACGCCGTCGAGACGCTGATCCGCTGGCGGCAGGAGACCGGGACGGACCTGCTGCTGCGGGTGATCTTCGCGATCGGTGTCGGCGACGAACGCGCATTGCTCCGCCGCCGGTTCCACGACCAGGTGATCGAGGCCTTCGCATCCCGGCTCACCGGTGACGACATCGCCGTACGGGCCGAACTGATCGTCGCGCAGTTGCTCGGGCTGGGCGCGGCGATGGCGGTCGACAAAGAGGGCCCGACCGCCAGCGCGACTCCGGCCAAGATCGCCGACCTCTACGCCCCGGGAATCCAGGCGCTCGTCCACTGAGGGAATAACTGCCGGTTTCCCGGCGTCTCATTACCCATCGGGCCGGTCTCAGTCCGTGGGCGGGGATTCTGTTCTGACCCGTCTCGATCAGTAAGATGGGCGCCCAGGTCGAGAGGCGCTGCGACGGACCGGAGGGTTCCGCCACGCTCGGTCTGGGGCAGGACCGATGAAGGGCGCCTCCGGAGACTTTTCTGGAGGGAGCCACGGTGACGGAACGTCAGACCGAATTAAGGAACCTGCTGGACCAGCGGGTGGCGGTCCTGGACGGTGCCTGGGGCACGATGCTGCAAGGCGCGAAGCTGGCCCCCGAGGACTACAAGGGCGACCGGTTCCTCGACCACACCCACGACGTCACCGGTGACCCCGACCTGCTGAACCTGATGCGGCCGGACGTCATCCTCGACGTGCACCGGCAGTACCTGAACGCAGGCGCTGACATCACCACCACCAACACCTTCACCGCGACCAGCATCGGTCAGGCCGACTACGGCCTGCAGTCGCTGGTCCGCGACATGAACGTCGAAGGTGCCCGGCTCGCGCGCCAGGCCGCCGACGAGTTCGGCGGCAGGTTCGTGGCCGGCTCGATCGGCCCGCTGAACGTCACGCTGTCCTTGTCGCCGCGGGTCGAGGACCCGGCGTACCGGGCGGTGTCGTTCGAGCAGGTGAAGGACTCGTACGCCGAGCAGATCGCCGCGCTCAAGGAGGGCGGCGTCGACCTGCTGCTGGTCGAGACCATCTTCGACACCCTGAACTGCAAGGCCGCGATCGCGGCCGCCCGCGAGGTCGCTCCCGAGCTGCCGCTGTGGATCTCGGTCACCATCGTCGACCTGTCCGGGCGGACCCTGTCCGGGCAGACCGTCGAGGCGTTCTGGAGTTCGGTCGAGCACGCGAAGCCACTCGTCGTCGGCGTGAACTGCTCGCTCGGTGCGGCCGAGATGCGCCCGCACGTCGCCGACCTCTCCCGCTTCGCCGACACCTATGTCGCCTCGCACCCGAACGCCGGGCTGCCGAACGCGTTCGGCGGGTACGACGAGACGCCGGACCAGACCGCCGGGATGCTCGGTGAGTTCGCCGAGTCCGGGCTGGTCAACATCGTCGGCGGTTGCTGCGGTACGACGCCGGCGCACATCGCCCAGATCGCCAAGGCGGTCGAGGGGGTCAAGCCGCGCGAGGTCGTCACGCCCGACCACACCACCCGGTTCAGCGGGCTGGAGCCGTTCTCGATCGGTCCGGACATGGGCTTCGTGATGATCGGCGAGCGGACCAACGTGACCGGCTCGGCCCGGTTCCGCCGGCTGATCGAGTCCGACAACTACCAGGCCGCGGTGGACGTCGCGCTGGAGCAGGTGCGCGGTGGTGCCAACCTGCTCGACGTGAACATGGACGCCGACCTGCTCGACAGTGAGCAGGCGATGACCACCTTCCTGAACCTGATCGCGACCGAGCCCGAGGTGGCCCGGATCCCGATCATGATCGACAGCTCGCGCTGGAGCGTGCTCGAGGCCGGCCTGAAATGCGTGCAGGGCAAGGGCGTGGTGAACTCGATCAGCCTGAAGGAGGGCGAGGAGGAGTTCCTCGAGCGGGCCCGCCGGATCATGGACTTCGGCGCGGGCGCGGTCGTGATGGCCTTCGACGAGCAGGGCCAGGCCGACACGGTCGAGCGCAAGGTGGAGATCTGCGGCCGCGCGTACGACCTGCTGACCGGGATCGGCTTCCCGGCCGAGGACATCATCTTCGACCCGAACGTGCTCGCCGTCGCGACCGGGATGTCCGAGCACAACAGCTATGCCAAGAACTTCATCGAGGCTCTGCCGTTGATCAAGGAGCGCTGTCCGGGCGTCCACATCAGCGGCGGGATCTCCAACCTGTCCTTCTCGTTCCGCGGCAACGACATCGTCCGCGAAGCGATGCATTCCTCGTTCCTGTACCACGCCGGCCAGGTCGGCCTGGACATGGGAATCGTCAACGCCGGCCAGCTCGCGGTCTACCAGGACATCCCGGCCGACCTGCTGGAACTGGTCGAGGACGTCATCTTCGACCGCCGCGACGACGCCACCGACCGGCTGGTCGCGTTCGCCGAGAACGTCAAGGGCAAGGGCACCCAGCGCGAGGTCGACCTGTCCTGGCGCGAGGCTCCGGTGGAGGAGCGGCTCTCGCACGCGCTCGTGCACGGCATCGTCGACTTCATCGAGGAGGACACCGAGGAGGCCCGGCAGACCAGGGCCCGGCCGCTCGAGGTGATCGAGGGCCCGCTGATGGACGGCATGAAGATCGTCGGCGACCTGTTCGGGGCCGGCAAGATGTTCCTGCCGCAGGTGGTGAAGAGCGCCCGGGTGATGAAGCGCTCGGTCGCCTACCTCGAGCCGTACATGGAGGCCGAGAAGGAGCTGGCTCGCCAGGAGGGCCGCGCGGAAGCCGTTCGCGGCCAGGGCAAGGTGGTGCTCGCGACCGTGAAGGGCGACGTGCACGACATCGGCAAGAACATCGTCGGGGTGGTGCTCGGCTGCAACAACTACGAGGTGATCGACCTCGGCGTGATGGTGCCGGCCGCGAAGATCCTCGATACGGCGATCGCCGAAGGTGCCGACGCGGTCGGCCTGTCCGGGCTGATCACGCCGTCGCTGGACGAGATGGTTGCGGTCGCCGAGGAGATGCAGCGGCGTGGGCTGAAGCTTCCGTTGCTGGTGGGCGGCGCGACGACCTCGAAGCAGCACACTGCCGTACGCATCGCACCGGCGTACGAGAACACCACCGTGCATGTGCTGGACGCGTCCCGGGTGGTCGGGGTGGTCTCCGACCTGCTCGACGACGACCGGGCGAAAGAGCTTGCCATCAGCAACCATGCGGCCCAGGAGGTCCTCCGCGAGCAGCACGCGAACAAGCAGCGCAAGCCGATCCTGACCGTCGAGGCGGCCCGGGCCAACCGCGAAGAGGTCGACTACGGCGAGCTGCCGGTGCCGGCCTTCACCGGGCTCAAGGTGGTCGAGCCGGATCTGGCGACGCTGCGGGAGATGATCGACTGGCAGTTCCTCTTCCTGGCTTGGGAATTGAAGGGGAAGTACCCGGCGATCCTGGACAACCCGGTTGCCCGGGAGCTGTTCGACGACGCGAACACGATGCTCGACCAGATCATCGCGGACGGCTCCTTCACCGCGAAGGGTGCCTACGGTTTCTGGCCCGCGCACAGCGAGGGCGACGACATCATTCTTGATGGCCAGGACATCTCGTTCCCGATGTTGCGGCAGCAGACCGAGAAGCCGGAAGGGCGCGACAACCGGTGTCTGGCCGACTACATCGCGCCGGCCGGTGATCACCTCGGTGGGTTCGGGGTGGCGATCCACGGGGCCGAGGAGCTGGCCGCGAAGTATGAGGAAGCCAACGACGACTACCGGGCGATCATGGTGAAGGCGCTGGCGGACCGGCTCGCGGAGGCGTTCGCCGAGTGGATCCACCTGGAGGCGCGGAAGGCGTGGTTCGAGCCGGACGCGGAGCCGGAGCTGGCGGACCTGCACGCCGAGCGGTTCCGCGGGATCCGGCCGGCCCTCGGCTACCCGGCGAGCCCGGATCACAGCGAGAAGAAGGAACTCTTCGAGCTGCTCGAGGCGGAGAAGCTGGGCCTCGGGCTGACCGAGTCGTTCGCAATGACTCCGGCGGCTGCCGTCAGTGGCCTGATCTTCGCCAGCCCGGCGGCGCGGTACTTCACCGTCGGCCGGCTCGGCAAGGACCAGATCGAGGACTACGCGAAGCGGCGCAACATGCCGCTGGCCGAGATCGAGCGCTGGCTCCGCCCGAACCTGGCCTACGACCCGGAGTAGGCGCTTACAGTGACGGGATGACGATCACGCTGCGCCCCGCCGAAGCCACCGACGTCGACGCCGTCGCCGCCATCTGGTACTCCGGGTGGTACGACGGCCACCTCGGCAACGTCCCCGACGAACTGGTGGCGCACCGGACCAAGGAGCACTTCTTGACCGGGGTTCCGGACCGGATCCCCACCATCACCGTCGCGGTCGCCGACCCGCCGCTCCCGGATCCCGCCGGTGCCGGCTCCGGTGGGGAGGTTGCCGGGTTCGTGATCGTTCTCGGCGATCAGGTCGATCAGGTCTATGTCGCCGCCGGCCATCGCGGCTCGGGCGTCGCAGGGGTCCTGATCGCCGAGGCCGAACGGCAGGTCAAGGCGAACGGGCACGACGAGGCCTGGCTCGCGGTGGCGACGGGTAATGCGCGTGCCCGCCGGTTCTACGAACGCAGCGGCTGGACCGATGCGGGCGCCTTCGACTATCCCGTAGGAACGGAGAGCGGCACGATCCCGGTGCCCTGCCACCGGTATACCAAGCAGGTCTGATGTTCCTGGAGCGCGGCCCGCTGGTGGCGTCCCTGCGGGAGATCCGGTCCGGGGCGATGGTCTTCGTCGCGGGCGAGGCAGGCATCGGCAAGACCTCGCTGATCCGGGAGTTCTGCGCGACGCTGCCGGCCGCAACGACCGTCCGCTACGGCTTCTGCGACGCCCTCGGTACGCCGCGCGCCCTCGGCCCACTGCACGACATCGCGCGCGGCACCCCGGAACTCGCCGGCTTGCTGGCGACCAGCACCGACCGGCACGCGATCTTCACCGCCTTCCTGGACTCGCTCGGCCGATCCGTCGTCGTGGTGGAAGACGCGCACTGGGCCGACGAGGCGACGCTCGATCTCCTGCTCTTCGTCGGCCGCCGGATCAGCGACCGCGAGGCGCTGGTCATCGTCACCTACCGTTCCGAGGAGGTCGGCCGGGACCACCCGCTCCGCCGCGTCCTCGGCGACCTGGCAACAGCCCCGTCCGTACGCCGGTTGCAGGTGCCCGCGCTCACCCGGGAAGCCGTTGCCACGCTGGCCGAACCGCTGGGCCGCAAGGGCGACGACTTGTTCGCGGTGACCGGCGGGAACCCCTTCTTCGTCACGGAAGTGCTCAGTGCGCCCAGCGACGAGTTGCCCGCGACCGTGCGCGACGCGGTACTGGCAAGGGCTGCGCGGTTGAGTCCGGCGGCTCGGGCTGCGCTCGATGTGGTCTCGCTGGTTCCGGACCGGGCTGAGATCGCGTTGGTGGATGCGGGCGGGCTCGAGGAGTGTGTCGAGGCTGGAATGCTTTTGCTGGAAGGGCGTTCGGTGCGGTTCCGGCACGAGCTTGCTCGGCGCGCCGTGGAGTCCGACGTACCGGCTGTGCGGGTGCCTGTCCTGCATGGGCAGATCCTCGACTACCTGGCCGGCGTTGATGAGGTCGATCCCGCGCGGCTCTCGTATCACGCGGAAGCCGCGGGGGACCGGGCCGCGGTTCTGGAGCATGCGCCGGTTGCGGCGAGGCGAGCGGCGAAGTTGGGTGCGCATCGGCAGGCTGCTGCTCACTACGCCAGAGCTGTCCGGCACGCCGACAGTGCTCCGATCGCTGTGCAGGCTGAGCTTTGGGAGCGGCACGGCGAGTCCTCGGACGACAGCGGTGATCTGGCCGTGAGCATTCAGTCCTCTCAACGGGCGGCGGAGTTGTGGGGTCGGATCGGCGAGGTCGATCGGCAGGGTGCGACGATGGCGCGCTGCGCACACGCACTCTGGAAGTCTGGGCGCAATGCGGAGGCGCATGCATTGGCCCGGGAAAGTGTTGCCCTGTTGGAGAAACGGCCACCCGGACCGGCGCTGGCTCAGGCACAGGCGGCGATGGCCCGGCTGCTGATGTTGGGTCGCGATATGCAAGGGGCCATCGCGCTGGGGACGACGGCGATCGAGTACGCCCGGCAGTTCGGAGATGACCGGACGCTCGGACGCGCGCTGAATTCGGTCGGCAGCGCGCATTGGCTGATGGATGCGGAGCGGGCGGTCTCGTTGCTGGAGGACAGCCTGGCGATCGCTACGAAGGCCGAGGACGATTCCGGCGCCGCCCAGGCGATGATGAATCTCGGCTCGGGAGCCGGAGAGGTCCGCCGGTATGCCTTGGCCGACCACTGGTTGACGCGAGCAGCCGAGTGGTGCGCTGCTCGCGACTTGGACTCGTCGTTGAGCTACTCGCTTGCCTGGCGGTCGCGGACCATGTTCGAGCAGGGCCACTGGAGCCAGGCCACCGCGCTGGCGGACCAGGTGATCACCGAACACCGCCAGCACGTGCCTTCGCAGATCGTGGTCAACACGGTGCTCGGACGCTTGCGCGCTCGTCGGGGTGATCCGGACCCAGAGACTCCACTCCTGCGGGCTTGGGAGCTCGCCGTCCAGACTGGTGACCTGCAACGGCTCTGGCCGGCCGCGGCTGCTCGGGCCGAACATGCTTGGCTACAAGGCCGGAACGACGCGATAGAAGGGCTTGTCGCCGACACCTACGAACTCTCGCTGGAGCTCCAACACCCCTGGGCAGTCGGCGAGCTCGGCTCATGGCTCCGTACTACGGGCGAGCTAGTCGAGCTGCCCGACTTTGTGGCTGAGCCCTACAAGAACAGCTCTCTTTGGCGAGAGCTCGGCTGCCCCTACGAAGCTGCGTTGGCTCTGACAGAACTCGCTGATCCCTCGCAACAGATCGCCGGGCTCCAGGAGCTCCAGCAGCTGGGTGCTTGGCCAGCCGCGGAGCTGGTGGCACGCCGGTTGCGGCAGAACGGCGTACAGGGTCTGCCTCGTCGGCCGCGTGGGGCCAGCCGGGAAAACCCTGCGAATCTGACGGCGCGCGAAACCGAAGTACTGGCTTTGCTGGCCGAAGATCTGACCAATGCGGAGATCGGCTCCCGGCTCCATATCTCACCCAAGACGGTCGACCATCATGTGTCGTCGATCCTGGGCAAGCTCGGCGTACCGACCCGGCAAGAGGCTGCTCGAAGATGGGGAGCCGGCGGCTGAAGATGGGGAGGTGCTCCCCATGGCTGCCCGGCTCAGACCCGGCAGAGTCGAGGTCAGAAGGCGATGGACGCCTTCGCTCGATGAAAGGACCTGTTATGACTCGCTATCTGGTGGAGCGGAGCTTTCCGGAAGGGCTGGAGATCCCGACCGACGACCGGGGCGTGAAGGCGTGCCTGAACGTCGTGGACGGGAACGCGCAGCACGGGGTCACCTGGGTGCACTCGTACGTCTCGCCGGACCACAAGGCGACGTACTGCATCTACGACGGCCCCAACCCGGAGGCGATCCGGCTGGCCGCCGAAACCAACGGCCTCCCGGTCACCAAGATCACCGAGGTCCGGGTCCTCGACCCGTACTTCTACCACTGACCGAGCCCTGGTTTACGTCCGAAGAAGTGGAGTACACGTCCCTCCACTTCTTCGGACGCAAGCGCCTGTCGCCGTGCAGCGGAGAGTTCTGGTGCGGCGGCGCCAGGTGACGACGTGCGGAGGATTCCCCCCGAGTTGGGGGTGGGTGCGGGATCTTCGGCTGGGTGCGGGGTTAGTTTGCTTCTGCAAGCACTCCCGTTCTTGGAGAGGTCATCATGTTCAACCGTTCCTGGCGCCGCCCGCTGCTCATCGGTACCGCCGCCGTGGCCGTCGCCGCCGTCGTCGGTGGGGTCGCGTATTCGGCCGGGGTCGCCACCCAGCAGCCGGCCATCCAGACCTCGACGCCGCGGTCGGAGCACCAGATCACCAACATCGACGTACTGCGGCAGCAGATCCGCAACTACTACGGTGACCCGCTCGGCTCCGGCACCTTCGGCGCGGACAGCAACTACGCCAAGGAGGCGACGTCGGTCGCCAAGCAGGGCAAGCACTGGCTGGCGAGCCGGCACCACACCCGCGGTACCAAGGCGATCCTCCTCGACGTCGACGACACCTCGCTGGCGACCTGGAACTACGAGATCGCCAGCAACTGGGCGTTCAACCCCACCACCAACGGCCAGTTCGTCACCGAGCAGCGGTTCCCGGCCGTCCCGGGCATGGTCGACCTGGTGAAGTCGGCCGAGCGCGAGGGCTACGCGATCTTCTTCCTGACCGGCCGTGGCGCGGCGCAGGAAGCGGCGACGCTCGGCAACCTGACCGAGGACGGGATCGGCGTCGACGCCGGCTATCCGAAGCCGACCACCCTGCGCAACGGTGAGGACGGCCTGTTCACCAAGCCGGCTCTGGCCAACTACCCGGACTATCTGAAGACCGCCTGTGCGGCCGACCCGAACGGCGCCTGCACGACGATCCACTACAAGTCGGCGACCCGCGCGCACATCGAGTCGCTCGGCTACGACATCGTCGCCAACTTCGGCGACCAGTTCAGCGACCTCAAGGGCGGCTTCGCGGACCGGACCTTCAAGCTCCCGAACCCGAACTACTACCTGCCGTAACTCAGTACGCCGGGAGTTCCGGCTTGGCGTTCACGCGTCCGACGAGCTCCCGGCGGCTGCGCACGCCCACCTTCGCGAAGATCGACTTCAGGTGGCTCTGCACGGTGTGCGGCGAGACGAACAGCTGCGCCGCGATCTCCGCCGTACCGCAGCCTTGGAGTACCAGCTCGGTCAGCTCCCGCTCGCGATTGGTCAGCCCGTACGCCGCGGAGATGAGCGGCGCGATCGCCGGCACCGAAGCGGCCTGTACGACGACCGCGACCCGCTGATCCCAGGAATCCCCGTGGGTCGCCGGCGCGGCATGGATCTCGATCCAGCGCCCCGAATCACCCATCACCCGGGCGTTCGCCTCCGAACCGGTCTTGCGCACCCGCTCGGCCAGCGCCAGTACTTCGAACGGCAGCGGATCCCGGTCCGGCTGCCCCTCGAAACCGAACTCCCGCAGCCAGTTCCGCACCGGCGGCGTATCGGACTCGACGCTCCGATCGCTGCCGATCACGATGACGCCAGGCCAGAGATCCGCACTCGGTCCGGCCGCTCGCGCATGGACTCCCGCGGCCCGGAACGCCCGCCCGAGCAACGGCGAGAGGTGATGGGCGAAGTCCCGCTCCTCGGCGGTGAAGTCGTTCGGCGCCTCGCGGAAGAAGGCGACGCAGCCCCAGCCGGCGCCGTCGACCACGAAGGAGGCCCGCAGCTCGCCCAGCATGTTCTCGGGCTCCATCAACTCGCGATAGCGCCGGCTGAGCCGCAGATCGCCGCCGGTCTCCTCACTCAGTACGCCGCTGTGCCGCCGCCGCTGGGTGAGCTCGACGAAGCTGTTGTAGTCGCCGGCCAGGTAGGCGACCTCGGCGGTGGTCGCATTCGGCTCGGGCATCGACTCGATCGCGAAACTGGTCTCGATCAATGAGGTGGGATCCATCGCGTGCCAGCAGGCGGCATCGCGGGGCAGGGCGCCGGCCAGGATGCGGCCGGCCTCGTCGAAGAGGTCCGGCAACGCCAGCTTCGCATCCGCGAGCAGCGCCACCCGGTCGTAAGCACGGACTCGCGTGGCATGGTTCACCTCTCGATGGTCACATGCGACCGGGTCCCGGCAGAACCCCATAAATGTGGCATAGCCGATGGGTTGCGCGATCCGTAGGGTCTTTGCCAACGACAACTACTGGGGGATTCAGTCATGCCTGATGCGAAAACCGTCTTCGGAGCCGTTGACAGCAAGGATCTGGACGCGATGCGGGCGATGCTTGCCGAGAATGCGCGCTTCGTGATGGGGAACAACGATCCGCTGATCGGCAAGGACGCGGTGATGGTCGGGAACGCCGGGTTCTTCACGATGATCCAGGGATCGCGGCACGAAGTACTGCACGAATGGGCAGTCGGTGCGGCGACGATCGCCGAGACCGAGGTGACCTACCAGCGGCTGGACGGCAAAGAGGTCACCGTCCCCGCGGTCACGATCTGGGAGGTCGATGAGGCCGGCCTGATCACCAACCTCCGCATCTACGCCGACCAGACTCCGTTGTTTGCCAGCTGAAAACTAGCGGGGGAGTAGGCCGTACAAGAGGGCATTCAGGCTTTGGGTCATGGCTGGTTCGAACTCGATGCGGAGGGCGGCGAGGGACGGGTCGGCCTCGTAGGCGGCGCGGATGGCTGGGCCGGCGCAGGCGTGGCTCCAGATCGCGCCGGCCAGCAGCGCCGCCGTGGAGATGAACTGCGCCGCGCCCTCCTCGCCGAGCTCCGGCAGGGCGCCGCGCACCACCTCGATCATCCGCCGGAAGTGCCCCACCGTCGCACGCTTGAACGTCAGCGCCATCTCGGCGGAGATGTTGTGCTCCAGCACCGCCGCCTGCGCGCTGACCAGATCGCACAAGACCGGCCGCGCCTTCAGCGTCTCGACGACGACGGCCGTCAACTGCTCGCCACGCTCCGCCACGGACGCGGCCGGAGCCACCGTGGCCAGCCCGTCGGCCAGCGACTGGACCCACGCCGCAGTCTGCGTGTCGACGAGTTCGAGCAGCACCGCCTCGCGGGACTCGAAGTAGTTCAGCACGTTCGACTTCGCCAGCCCGACCCGGCGGCTCAGCTCGTTCAGGCTGAGCTGGGCGACCGGCATCTCGGTCAGCATCGTCTCGGCGGTGGCCAGGATGGTCCGCCGCCGCTCCGCGCGCTGTTCCTCGCTCCGGGCCCGTTGAAACGTCATGCCGACATCTTACAGACCGACGGTCTATTGTCATCAGACCATCGGTCTGATAGCTTCCTTTGTAACAGACCAGCAGTCTTTTACTAAGGAGCAAGCTCATGTACGTCGTTCCCGACCAGACCGGCAAGTACGCCGTCGTCACCGGCGCGAACAGTGGCACCGGCAAGGAGACGGCCAAGCGACTCGCGGCCGCCGGAGCTCACGTAGTACTGGCTGTTCGGACCGTCTCGAAGGGTGAGGCGGCGCGCGACGAGATCCTTGCTGCTCATCCGGAGGCGAAGCTCGAGGTACGCCGGATCGATCTGGCCGACCTCGCGTCGGTGGAGGAGTTCGCGGCCGGGATGATCGCGGACGGCAAACCGCTGGACCTGCTCGTCAACAACGCGGGCGTGATGATCCCGCCGAGCCGGATGCTGACCAAGGACGGCTTCGAGCTGCAGTTCGGCAGCAACTTCCTCGGCCCGTTCGCGCTGACGGTGCGGCTGCTCCCGTTGCTGCTCGCCGCCCCCGCGCCGCGCGTTGCGACGATGAGCAGCGGTGTCGCGAACCGGGGGAAGATCCAGTTCGACGACCTCCAGTGGGAGAACCGCTACCGGTCGACGAGTGCCTACGCGCAGTCCAAGCTCGCCGACCTGATGTTCAGCCACCAGCTTGCCGCGATCGCGGCCGAGCGAGGCTGGAACCTGCTGAGTACTGCGGCCCACCCCGGCTACACCAAGACCAACCTGCAGTCCGCCGGTGCGAGTCTGGGGCGCGACAAGCTGCCCGGCTGGTATGCGTTCCTCACGCGCCACAACCCGATCCCGAAGCAGGGTGTCGAGGTCGGCGCCGAACCGCTCCTCTACGCCGCCACCGCTCCCGACGTACAGCCCGGCTCGTACTACGGCCCGAGTGGCTTCATGGAGATGACCGGGCCGAGCAAAAAGGTCAACTCCCCGGCCCGTGCTCTCGACCCTCGTGCCAACACCCGCCTCTGGCTCGAAGCCGAACGCCTCACCGGCGTCGCCCTCCCGGCATCGTCGCCGAACACCGTTATTTCGCCCGCTGCCGAGCTATAAACGTGGAAGCGGACGAATATCGCGGCAGCGGCTTCGGCGAATCTATGCTGCTGAGATGGACGTCTGGTCGAGCGGGGAGATCTACGAGTCGTACGTCGGGCGCTGGAGTCGCAAGGTCGCTGCTGAGTTCGTCAGCTGGCTGGACCAGCCGCCGGGACTGCGCTGGCTCGATGTCGGCTGCGGCACCGGCGCGCTGACCAGCACGATCCTCGGTACGGCGAACCCGGCCGCCGTGGTCGGCATCGATCCGTCGCCGGCCTTCCTCGACCATGCGCGGCAGACCGTGCAGGACGAGCGGGTGCGGTTCGAAGTCCGCGGTGCCGAGGATCTGCCGGATGAATCCTTCGACGTGATCGTCGCCGGGCTCGTCCTCAACTTCGTGCCGGACCGCAGCGGCGCGCTCCGCCGGATGCGGGAACTCGGCCAAACCGTCGCCGTCTACGTCTGGGACTACGCGGGCGAGATGCAGCTGATGCGGTACTTCTTCGACGGCATGATCGCCCTCCGGCCGCAGGACAGCGCCCATGACGAGGGTGCTCGCTTCCCCTTCTGTACGGCGGAGGGCCTTGAAAAGCTCTTCGCCGAGGCCGGCTTCAACGACGTGACCACCCGCGCCATCGTCGTACCGACTGTCTTCGAATCCTTCGACGACTACTGGAACCCGTTCCTCGGTGGGCAAGGGCCGGCGCCGGCCTATCTGCGTTCGCTCGACGAAGCGGCTCAGGTCGAGCTGCGGGACGAGGTGCGGTCCCGGCTGCCGATCGCTGCGGACGGTTCGATCTCCCTGACCGCACGAGCCTGGGCTGCTCGCGGAAACTAGGTCCAATCGGAACGTAGCAGGCCGAAGAAGAGGTCGTCGGTCCATTCGCCCTTGAACCAGGTGTTGGACAGGCGGAGGCCTTCGTCGCGGAAACCCAGTCGTCGGAGCAGGGCTGCCGAAGCGAGGTTGCGGGCATCGCACTCGGCCGAGACGCGGTGCAGGTTGCGCTCGACGAACAGATGGTTGAGCAACCCGCGCACCGCTTCGGTGGCATACCCTTTGCCCTGGTACGCCGGTGCGAGGGTGAACCCGATCTCGGCCTGCATCAGGTTCTCGTGCAGATTCAGCCCGATGTCCCCGATGAGTTCGCCGTCCAGGTCGATCGCGTACTGGAACCACCCGGCCGCCAGCGGATCGCCCTCGCCGAAGCGCCTCGCCGCGGCCGTCGCCTTCTCCAAGCTGAACGGTGCGTCCCAGGACTGGTAGCGGGCAACCTCCGGCACCGACCGGTACGCCGAGAAGGCCGCCGCGTCCTCGGGCCGGAACCGGCGCAAGGTCAGCCGCTCAGTGGTGACGAACATGCGGCCATCATGTCAAAGCGGCGCGATCGGCTACGTACTTCTACCGAGGGGTCGCGGTGGGCGACCGGAGCGAAGGAGTGGGCCGGTGAAGTACTTACTGATCCTGCAGGCCGATACACGAGCGCTGGACGATCTGACGGAGGCGGAGCGGGCGTCGGTCCGCCGCGGCCATGACGAGTTCCGCCGGACCACCGAAGAGGCCGGTGAACTGGTCAGCACGCAGGCCCTCGCCGATCCCACCACCAGCACGGTCATCGCGGCCGATGGGATCCGCCCCGGCCCGTTCCAGCCGACCTCGATCGGCGGCTACTACCTCGTCGATGTCGAGTCGAAGGCCCGCGCGCTCGAACTCGCGGACCTTCTCCCCGACACGAGGATCGACGGCCTGGCAGTCGAGATCCGTCCGGTGATGCTCGCCGCCGGTGCCGATTACTAGATTCGGACCGTCAGCGTTTTGCTCGCCCCCGCCGCGCCGGTGACGTCGGCGCTGATGGTGAGTCCGAGCAGGGTACGGACCGCGGCGACTCCTTCGTCGGCGCGGACAACCTTTGCCCCAGGCAAGAACATGCGCAGGCTGACGGAGGTTGCCAGTTGGGTGGGATCGGAGACGGCGATGTCGATCTCGCGACCACGCACGCGCCGGATCACCGAGCAAGGCGTCTCCGCGGTCAGCTCGGCGATCCGGTCCGCCTTCCAGAAGTTGGCCATCAGCAGCTCGCCCACCAGGAGCGCCTGGACGTCGGCCGTATTGCGGAGCACCAACAGGCCGGAGTACTGCGCAAGCTGCTTGGTGCGAGCCGCCGATGCGCCCGGCGCAATGAGATAGCCGTACGCCGCGGCGCTCGGGTCGACCCCGTGGTCGAGCCACATCGTCAGGTAGCGCCGGGTGATCGGGGGAGTCGGGCCGCCGGTGTTGATGTCGCGCCAGGCGCCCGTGCGTTCCTCGCGCTTGAGTTGCAGGGTCGGGCTGCCGTTGAGGAAGACGTAGCCGCCGACGCCGTCCAGGTGAGCCCAGCGTGCGTCGACCGAGGTCGAGTCGCCGAGGTTCGGAACCTGGGGAATCCCGTTCACAGTAAGAGCATTCGTGCCGGTGCTGTGCAGATTGCGGTTCTCGACGATCGTCTCGACGGGATACCCGCTGGTGCCGGTGATGCCGGCGCCGAGCGCCACGACGTACTCGTCGAGACAGAACCAGGACTTGCGGGCACGCATCGGTGAGACCGGACCTTGGAGGTCCTGGCCGATCGCCGCGTAGCCGTCCAGGGTGCTGCCGCCGACCCAGGTCGTGGTGGGTCGCGCCGCACCCCACTCGCCACCGGCCTTAGGTGCCAATGGCAACTTGTCGACAGTGGTGCCGGGGAGACGGTAGCGGTCGACGGTCGGCCAGAACGCGTCGGCGTACTGGCCGTTGTCGCTGTCGTAGAGATACGTCATGCCGGAGCCGCTGTGGTAGCCCTGGTCGTTCTCGCCGTTGCCGCACTCGTACCAGGCGATCCGTTGGCTGGCCATCGAGATCGAGTAGGCCCAGCCGGACCGGCGGTGGATGGACCGGTCGATGCTCGCGAACAGGGTGTGGCTCTCGCGCTCGGGTGCCGGGGTGACGCCTTTGAGGCTCTTGATGAGCGCAGTGCGCGGGATGCTGGCGACGGCGAGCACGTTGCCGAAGGTGTCACGCTGCACCCAGCCGGCGACCGCGGCCCGCCATTGGGCGGCTAGCGTCGAGTCCACACCGTTGGCCAGCCGGAGAATTGCTTCCATGGCGGTGTAGCCGTCGTCGTGGTCTGAGGCGTTGTAGCGGGAGACCGCACGGCCGCGGACGAAGTCCATCATCCGCGCGTTGTGAACGACCGGCAGATAGGACTTCGCGACCGAGTCGAATAGGATCTGCCGCTTGGGGTCGGTGACCGCCCAGGGCGAATTCGCCAGCAGGGCAAGGAGTTTTCCGATCCCGCTGAGCAGGACGTGCCCGTAGGTGCCGGTGTAGGCGACCCAGGTGTGCTGCACGAACGAACCGTCACGATAGAACCCGTCGCCGGTCGTCACGTACTGCCAGACGTCACTGAGTCCGTCGCGCGCGTGGACGAGTTTCGCTTCGTCCTCGGTGATCAGCGAGCGCACGATGATCGCCTGGCAGAGGTCGACCCGGTTCGCGCCGGTCGAGACGATCGGCCCGCGCTCGGGCGGGAACATCTGATAGGGATCCGGGACGAAGTGGTCGATCGCCGCGCAGTACAACTCCCGGGTCGCCGCCGGCAGTTCGTCGTACAGGATGACCATGATGTTCGCGAGCGGCCGGGTGGCGCCGATCTCCCACGACCACCAGTTGCCGAACTCGACCTTGGTGGTGTTGTAGACGAGCTGGTTCATCGACTCCAGCGCAGCCTGTACGTCGGCCAGCAGCGCGGCGTCGCCGTGGTACTGCGAACCGGGGGTGGCCCAGGCGGTGGCCCACTGCTCGAGCCGGACGTAGGTGTTCGGGATCGACGGATCCGCGGTCAACGGCTGATCGGTGAAGACGAGCTTTCTGGTCGTACTGCGGTCGAGCTTCGCCAGCGACGACTTCACGGCGGTGTCCAGACGGGTCAGCGCGGCGGCGTAGTCCGGATCGGCCGGGTCGATCGCTGCGCTGCCGGTGAGGTCGGCGGCCCATTTGGCGCGCAGGGCTGCGAAGTCGGCCGGGGCCGCGAAGGCGGCGGTCGGGAGGTCGAGGGTGAGGGCCGCGGCTGCGGCCGTCGTACCGGCCAGGAAGGTGCGTCGTTTCACGGGGGCTCCTGCGGCGGGGTCAGGGGGCTGTTCGGATGAGTGTGGGTCAAGTCATCTGCTGGGTCAACAGATTGATGCGAATGAATTTCCTGCTTGGGTGTGGGTAGAGTCGGCCCGTGAGCGCATCCGAGGTACCCGCGGCCGAGGCCGTGCGCGGGCATAAGGCGCGGTATCTCGCCGGTGAGCTGCGCCGCGGGATCGCCGAGCTGCGCTGGCCCGGCGGCAAGCTGCCGACCGAGGCGCAACTGGCGCGCGAGCAGGGGGTCAGTCTCAATACGGTCCGGCGGGCGGTGGATCTGCTCGTCCAGGACGGCCTCGTCTATCGCCGGCAGGGTTCGGGGATGTACATCGCGACCAGCGAGACCGGGCCGCTGGTCGGCGTGGCGGTGCCGTCGATGACGTACTACTTCCCGCGGATCATCGTCGGCATCGAGCGCGAACTCGCCCGGCACAGTGCACAGATGCTGTTGCGGAGTACGGAGTGGGATTCCGGCGAGGAGCGGGAGGCGGTCGACGCGCTCGTCGGAGCCGGTGCCGCGGGGCTGATCCTTGCGGGCGAGGGGGCGAGCATCGACCTCGACGTACCGGTTGTGCTTGTTGAGCGTGGGTTGGAGGACCCCTACACGCTGCATGAGTTCGTCGGCACGAATCATGCTGCTGGGGCGCGTGCTGCGCTTCAGCATTTGCGTGGGTTGGGGCATACGCGGATTGCTTATCTGGAGCGGAGCAGTCCGCATACGGCTCCGCAGGTCCGGGCCGGGCTCGGCGACGTGCCCGTGCTGATGAAATCGCGCGACCGCTGGACGACCGCGGACGTCGAGCGGTTCTTGAATGAGGTTCGGCGCAAGAAGGCAACCGCGGTCATCTGCTTCCCCGACCGCGAGGCGACGATGCTGCTCAACGCGGCCATCGCAAGCGGTCTCTCTGTACCGGGCGACCTGTCGGTGATCAGCTACGACGACGAGGTCGCCGACCTCTCCGACATCCCCCTGACCGCCATCTCCCCAGCCAAACTGGAACTCGGCCGCCTGGCAGTCGAAACCCTCCGAGCCCGCCTGGCCGAGCCCGCCTCACCGCGCCGCCAGATCTCACTGGTGCCCAACCTCGTGGTACGAGCCTCCACCGGCCCTATCGGCTGACCGTAGTTCAGTAGGAGGGGACGGCGAAGGATTGGTGCTGGTTGAGGGTGATGGTGAGCTCGGCGCCGTACTGGCGGTAGGGGCCGTGGAGGGTGGCGGCCGCGGTCGAGCCGTCCGGGAGCTTGATCGTGAAGGTGCCGTCGAGCTGCGGACCGGTCCAGCTGAGCGCGCCGGTGACCGTGACGTCGCGGGTGAAGCGCGCCCGGTCGAAGCGGAACGGTGGGTCGAGCGTGTCGTCGTACGTGACCGAGCCGCCTCGCAGGCCAGGTGCGGTCCGGCCGATGATGGCGGCGATGTGCTGCAGGCCGTCCATCACTGTCCAGCCCACGACGGTGGCCGCGCGGCGTAGATCGGTCGTCGCCGGCGGTCCGCTGAGCTGCTTCGCGGGTTGAGCACCAGCCGCGGTGAGCGGGAAGTTGCCTGGCAACCAAGCCGGCGTCGTCGGGGTGTCCGCGCAGGATGCGTCGCCGAGGGCGTGCTTGATGATGAAGCGGCGCAGCAGCTCTGCACCACAGTCGGACCACAGCCAAGGGATATGACCGGCACCCGCGATCGACAGGTACTTCGCATCGACCAGAGTGTCGGTCGCCTTCCGTACCAGGGCCGGTGGCTGGCCGAAATCGAGCTCGCCCGCCATCACCAGGGCCGGCAGGCCGCGGACCTTGGTACCCGGCTGGAAGTTCGGCCGGTCCTCCCAGCGCGAGGCGATACACGGCAGCGGTTGGTAGCCGGCGTAGCCCGGGTGCGCCCAGGCTGCCTTGGCGATCGGCCCGTACATCGCCGGCTCGGCGCGGAAAGCGGCCGCGTACTGCCGTTGCCGGACCTCCGCGCTGGCGGCCTTGTCCCACTGGGTCGGCGAATCCACGCAGGTTCTGGCCAGCCAGTGCCCCATCGACATCTCCCGCGGCGTACCGCTGGCGTCGCCGCCGTTGGCCGGGTCGACATCGGCGGCCAGCCGGAGCAGGGGCACCGTGTCACCCCGTTGCAGCGCGACGGCCGCCTGGGTGATCTCCGCCGGGCCGATGAAGTCGCCGTAGAACATGATGGCGGTGGCGAGCAGGTTCTCGGTCACGGTGACGCGATGCGCTACCCCGTGCGAGTCGATCCCGGTGCCGGTCAGCGGCCTCGTCCGGAGCCGAGCGGCCAGCCAGGCAAGGGATCCGGCCGGATCCGGGTTCGACCGATGGCATCCGGGGGATCTGCCGCACAGCGTGGTGAGCATCTCCGGCCAGGCTTTCGGCGCGTAGGCGTAGAACGGGTCCATCCCGACGGTCAACGCCGGGCTGCCCACCACGATCGACCGGACGTTGCCGGTAAACCGGGTCGCGTAGGTGATCATGTCGTTGCCGGCGTACGACTGGCCGACCAGATCGATCTTCCCGTACCCGAGCGCGCGGCGGATGTCCTCGTAGTCGTCGGCGACGTCGGTCGTGCTGTAGAAGTTGGCGCTGTCGCCTAGTTGGTCGTGACACTGGGCAGCCGAGGCGTAGAACGGACCGCCGTGCTGCCAGGCGGGGCAGTCGATCGCCGCGGAGAGGCCGAGTCCCCGTTGATCGA
The DNA here is from genome assembly GCF_040613535.1 of Kribbella sp. NPDC006257. Taxonomy (NCBI): domain Bacteria; kingdom Bacillati; phylum Actinomycetota; class Actinomycetes; order Propionibacteriales; family Kribbellaceae; genus Kribbella; species Kribbella sp. NPDC006257. Next base: position 29,076 of record NZ_JBEXSJ010000024.1, on the reverse strand, counting down.
TGAAGACCAGATCGCGGCTTCGGGCGACCTCGGCGAGCAGCGTGCGGGCTATGTAGTACTGCGGTCCGGTGGTGATCGAGCTGCCGGGGCCGCCTTCGGACAGGAACACGGCGCCGTCGGCCTTCGGCGCGAGCCCGGTGTGCGGGAACACCTCGAAGTGCAGCGGAATGGTCCGGCCGTCCGGATGCCGCCGGTTCAGCGGCACGGCGAGAGTCCCACAGCGGAACCCTGGGTCCGCCTCGCACGGCGCAAGCTGCACCGCAGCAGCCTGTACGACGGCAGCCGGCTTCAGCGGTGCGGCCGACGACGGTACTCCGGCCGCCGCCAGGAGCAGGCCGACGGTGAACGCGGCGACGGCCGCACGATGATCTCTGATGCCCATGGCAGGCCCCTTCCCGTGTGCCTGCCAGCTCACCAGCCGAACGGCCGCCCGGCATCCGGGCCGGCACCGGACCACGAATGAGGGCCTGCCCTGATTGACGGGCCACCCGGCGGACCCGGACGATGCAGGAGTGGGAGCGCGGATCCTGATCGTCGACGACTACGTGCTCTTCCGCAGCTCGGCACGCCAACTGCTGGAGTCACAAGGCTTCGAGGTGGTCGGCGAGGCGGGCGACGGACGCGCGGCGATCGCGGCTGCCCGGGAGCTGCGTCCGGACGTCGTCCTGCTCGACATCCAGCTGCCCGACCTGGACGGGTTCGAGGTCGCGCGGCAGCTGGCCGCGCTGCCGAGCCCGCCATCGGTCGTGCTCACCTCGATCCGGGCGGCCGCTGACTACGGTCCGCGGCTGCCGGCGGCGGCCGCACTCGGATTCATTCCGAAGGTCGAGCTGTCGCAGGCCCGGATCGCGGCCGTCCTCGGAACCGCCTCATGACGGTCGTTGCCGGGGTGGTGATCACAGCGCTCTACTACTGGCTCTGGCGTGAGACCGACGGCCGAATCGGCTGGCAGTTCATGCTGATGCCGTGGCTGTACGTCGTGGCCGGCCTGGTCGCCTGGTCCCGCCGCGCCGGGCCCAGGATTGGCCTGCTGCTCGTACTGACAGGCCTCGCCTACACGATGATGCCCTTCGGTGCGACCCGCATCCCGTTGCTGTGGACGCTCGGCATCGCTTTCGATCTGGCCCTGCTGCCGGCCCTCGCGTGGTTGTTGCTCTCGTTCCCCGACGGCCGGCTCGACCGTCGGTGGGAGCGATGGTTCGTCCTCGCCACGGCAGTCGGCCTGGTGTGCTGGACGGTCGTCCCCGCGCTCGGGTTCGATCCGATCGCGGCCGGCTGCACCGACTGCACCGCCGGCATCAACCTGCTGCACATCAACGAGGAACGCCTGGTCGGAATTCGCGAGTTCTACGCGGTAATGCCCGGCCGGGTGTACTTCATCGCACCGATGTTCCTCCTGCTGGCCGGAGTCTGCGTACTGCGTTGGTGGCGGGCGAGCCGGGCCCGCAAACGGATCACCGGCATGCTGCTGCTCGCCGCCGTCCCGTTGCTGCTGGCAATGAGTGTGCAGATGATCTTCAATTCTTTCGAGCTTTACGACACCTACCCGCGCGCGAGCCGGGTGACCTACCAGACCGGTGTGTATGCGGGTCTCGCCCATCCGGTCGCCTATCTCCTCAGCCTGGTCTGGCTGTGGACCCGCCGGGCCAAGGTCGGCGGACTCGTGCAGGAGCTTGCCGGGGGATCGGATTGGGAGGCTCTCGAAGGGGCCGTCGCGCGGGCGCTCGGCGATCCGACCCTGGTCGTGGCTCGCTGGGACGCGGTCGGCGGCGACTACGTCACCGCCGACGGCGCTCCGTTGAAGCCATCGGCGGACGCCTCCCGGCGTACGACGTATCTCGAAAGCGATGGTGAACCGCTGGCGGTCGTGGTGCATGACTCGGCCTTGCTCGACGACGGGGCGCTGCTCGACTCCGTCCGGGCCGTCACCTTGATGGCTGTGCACAACCTTCGCCTGCAGGCCGAGCTGAGTGCCCGGCTGGAGGAGGTCCGGGCGTCGCGATCGCGGATCGTGACGGCCACCGACAGCGAGCGTCGCCGGCTGGAGCGGGACCTCCATGACGGCGCGCAGCAACGACTTGTCACGCTCACCCTGGACGCCCGGATGGCTGCGGCGAAGTCGGCGGACCCGGTACTGCGGCAGTCGGTCGCGGCCATCGCGGACGGGCTGACCGTTGCCCTCGAGGAACTGCGGGAACTTGCCCGGGGCATCCATCCCTCGGTGCTCGTCGACAGCGGACTGGGAGCCTGTCTGCGAACCCTGGCCGAGCGATCCGCCGTACCGGTGCTGCTCGTCGGGGTGTCGGACCGGCGTTATCCGGCGCCGGTGGAGATCGCGGCGTACTTCGTCGTCTCGGAGGCGCTGACCAATGCGGCCAAGCACGCAAGGGCTTCCGAGGTGGTGGTCTCGGTCGACGACACTCACGGCCTGGTCGTGACGATCGCCGACGACGGTGTCGGCGGGGCCGATCTGGCCGCCGGCTCGGGCCTGGCTGGGCTGGCCGACCGGGTCGCGTCGGTCGACGGCTCGTTGCGGGTCGAGAGTCTGCCCAGCCAGGGCACCCGAGTGGTTGCGGAGTTCCCGTGCGGGTCGTGATCGCGGACGACTCGCTTCTCTTCCGGGAGGGAGTGGCCAGGGTGCTGACGGACTCCGGGTTCGTCGTCGCCGGGCAGGCTGCCGACGCCGAACAGTTGTACCGGGTGGTGGATCGCGAACTGCCGGACACGGTGATCGTCGACATCCGGATGCCACCGGACTACTCCACCGAAGGGCTCGTGGCCGCGCAACGGATCCGCGAACGGCACCCGCGCATCGGGGTGCTGGTGCTCTCGCAGTACGTCGAACCGCAGTACGCGATGGCGCTGCTGTCCACCGGAGCCACCGCCGCCGGGTATCTGCTGAAGGACCGGGTGGCCGAGCTGACCGAACTCGCCGAGGCGGTGCGCCGGGTCGGGAACGGCGAACTCCTGATCGATCCGGCGGTGGTCCGGCAACTGCTGGAACGGCGTCGCAAGCACGACCCGATCGACCTGCTGTCCGAACGTGAGCGCGACGTGCTGGCCCTGATGGCGCAGGGCCGTTCCAACCAGTCGATCACCGACACGCTCGTGCTCAGCCCGAAGACGGTGGAGGCCCACGTCCGGGCCATCTTCCGCAAACTCGGCCTGGATCAGACCCCGGACGACCACCGCCGGGTGCTGGCGGTGCTCGCCTTCCTCCGCTCGGAGTCCCCTAGAGAACTTTGAACCAGAGGTTGGTTCCTGGGGCGGCCTCGGTTTGGCTGAGTCGCTGGAGCTTGATGGGGCTTAGGTGGGGGTAGAAGGGGATGCCGTCGCCGAGGAGGACGGGGACGATGCAGACGAAGATCTCGTCGAGTTGGTTGGTCTCGAGGCATTGCCTGCCCATGGTCGCGCCGAGGACGTTGACGTACTTGTCGCCGGCCGCGTCCTTCGCCTGCAGGAGTGCGCTGCCGAAGTCGTCGACGAAGGTGATGCCCGGGAGATCGTGGTCGGGGAGGCGATGAGTCACGACGTACTGCGGTCCTTCCCAGCCGCCACCGAACGCCTTGCCCTCACCCTCGCCGCCCTTGTGCGGATCGTCGCCGTCGAAGGTCCGCCGGCCGACCAGCAGCGAGCCGATCCGCGGGATCAGCTCGCTGACTTGGGGGTTCGGGCCCAGATAGGGGGTCAGCCAGGACATGTCACCGCCGGGGCCGGCCAGGAAACCGTCCAGAGAGATGCTGGCCGAGTAGAGCACCTTCGCCATTGCTTCGACTCCTTACTCCTCGATCTACTGTCGATCGTTGAGACGAGTCAGGCGAGGAGAACTCATCGCCAGTCGAACATTTTCTGGCAGGTTGCCGGATTCGGGTGCTTGGCGGAGTTGACCACCAAGACTTCGGTGGCGGCCGGGTTGCTGTAGCACTTGCGGACATCCGGGCCGTTCTTCGCCGAGTCGTAGACCAGCTTGCCTTCGCCGTCGTACCCGCGGATCGTCCATCCTGGGGTCACGCCGATCAGATGGTTGCCCTCGAAGGCAGGCTTTCCGTTGCTGCCGCGCTTTGGCTGGTAGTCCTCCATCGGTGCGAACCAGAACCCGTCACGGAGTACGGCCTCCACTGGCTTCTCGCCGTCGTGCTGAACGGTGATCCGGGCGATCGACGGGATGTAGAGGCCTCCGCCGTTGCCGCGTCCGTCGACCGGCGCGAAGAGGTAGGGCACGTCCTTGTGCCGGGCGGAGAGGTTAGGGCCGAAGGTGAAGTCGCTGGCGATCTGGCCGTGCCCGTTGCGGGTGCAGATCCAGTAGTCCATCCCCTTCCGTGCGACCAGCCAGCTCTTCGCGAGCGTCGGCCGCGCGGTGCTGACGTATGCGAACCCCTGGATCACCTCGAAGCTCGCGAACGAATCCTGGTAGCCGTTGGTGAAATCGATGCATTGGTTGCGGAAGGCAGCTTTCTCGGCAGCGCTGAGCTCGCGGGTTTGTGCCTGTTGGGGTTTCGGTGTGGGCTTTCTCGTGACGCCGGCAGCTGGCGTCGTACCGGCTGTCTTGTCATTGCTGCGCAGAGCCGGTACTGCGAACGCGAGGCCGGCGGTGACTGCGAGCACTGCCGCGGCCGCGAGCAGCGGTACGGCGATGCGCCGGCTGCGTGGCGCACCGGCTTCGTGATCGACGATCGCGACCAGTTCGTCGCGCTGGCGTTGCCGGACCGAAACGGGTACGTCGTGGTCCGGCGGAGTGATCAGGTTGTTCATGGTTGCGTCTCCACGGAAGTCTTCGAAAGATCGGAAATGCCCAGCTCACGCAGGTGTTTTCTGGCGCGGGAGAGCCGCGACTTCACCGTGCCCAAGGGGATGTCGAGGGCGATCGCCGCCGCCTGCTGGTCCAGCCCGGACCAGATGCACAACTCGACGATCTCGCGCTGCTGGCGAGGCAGGTGTTTCAGTGCCGCCCGGGCTTGCTCGAGTTGCCGGTCGCCGTCCAGCCGGCCGATCACCTCATCGGCGTGATCCCGCTGGTGATCAGCCAGCAGATGCGCCGCCGCAAGCGCTCTTCTGTACCGGAGCTTGGCACGCCACTCGTTGCGAACCGTGTAATCGGCCGCCCGCAACAACCACGGCAGCGCCGACTCCCTGTCGAGCACCACCTCGTTCCGCCGTCGCCACGCATGCAGAAACACCGCCGACGTCAGATCCTCGGCATCACTCCACGACCCGGTCCGCCGATACAGAAAGTTGTAAATCACCCGAACATGCCGGTCATACAACTCCCCGAACGCCCCCGAGTCCCCTCCGGACGCCCGCTCCCAGAGGACCCGATCGCTCGCCGTCATAATCCCGCCATGCTGCCCTCCCACAAGCCCGATCACGAACCCCAGCCCCACAATCTCTCCCACATACCCCCTACGTGTCGCCCCAGCACCGAAGGTTCCCGGAGACCCGGTGCGTCGTTGTGGCGGACCGCCACGCCATCAGTACTGCGCTCGCCGCCAGCCGCTGACCGTGCCGCCCGCCTCGCGACCCCCGCGCAGCCCCGGTACTGATGGCCTGGCGGTCCGCAGCAAGGTGGCGGAGGGAAAACGGCTGGCTGGGGGTTGGGGGTGTTGGCATGATGGGGGAATGTCTGCTGAGAAGGCTGCTGCCGCTTACTGATCCACGAGGTTCGTGTGATCGTGCGTCTGGACCCGGCGGGGTCGGGCGCTTGGCCCTGGCGTTCGCGTTGGGGTGGTGGAGTGTGCAGCCTTGCGGTAGGAGCAGATGTCCCGATGTGGATTGCTTGTGACGAGTCCGGGTTTTCCGGTACCAATCTTCTAGATCCCAGTACGCCGATCATCACGCATGCCGCGGTCGATCTGGAGACCGTGGAGGCGGCCGAGATCGTGGGCCGGGTCCGGGCGAATGCGCGGCACCCGCGTTCGGAGTACAAGTCGACGCAGTTGCTCAGGCAGCGGCCGGCCGTCGAGTGCCTGCTCGCCGAACTCGCGGGGCGAGCCTCGGTTCACCTGACGGACAAGCGGTTCTTCGTGGTGCAGCGCATGGTCGACTTCCTGCTCGGCGAGCCGACGTACGCCGCCGGGACGAGCCTCGACACCGACCTCCGCAAGACCGCGCTGGCGTTGTATCTGCGTGAAGACCTCGGCCCCGTACTCGCCAGCTTCGTCGCGATGATGCGCACCAAACGCCATCGAGTCGTCAATCGCCCGGCAATAGACCGGTACTACGAAGCGCTCGGCCGCCTCGACGACGTCGAAGAGTTGGCAAGCACCCGCGACCGAGCCCACGCCGTCCTCACCAAACTGCTCGACGAGCGTGGCGAAGTCCCGCCCCCACTAGAGCCACTCCTCACCGCCCTCGTCGACACCACCCTCCACTGGACCACCAGCGACACCACCCTCCGCCACAGCACCAGCGTGGTCGACATCGTCCACGACGAACAAAGCGCCCTCACCCCCAACCGCATCAACCACATCCGAACCCTCCTCAGGAAAGCTGGAGAGGAGGCCGGCTCGGAGGTGGGGGGTTTGGGGGAGTTTGTGCAGGTTGATTCTCGGGAGGATCCGCGGGTTCAGGCGGCTGATCTGCTGGCCGGTGTGGCTCGGCATCTTGCTACCCAGGAGCTTCACAACCAGGCGGACTCGGAGCTCACGGCGCTGCTGAGGCCGTTTGTGGTGCGGTCTTCGCTGTGGGCGGATGAGGGCTCCGGGCGGCGGTTGTTTCTCGGCGCCGAAGTGTGACGAGGTGTTGACGAACTGACGGCTGCGCTGCAACCTTTGACTACCGTCTCGCAAGAAGTTGGCAAAACTACGCAATTTTACGTAGCGACTGAGGTGAGACGCAGTCCCTCCCCGCCCCCGCCCGAACGACGGAGGACCAATCCATGCGACGGAAGCAGCCTGCCTGGCGGCTGATGATCGGTGTGCTCTCGGCGGTGCTCCTCACCGCCGGGTTCCTCCCGCGAGCAGCCACCGCAGCCCCGACGGCCTCAGCAGCCACCACAGCGACCACAGCCACCACCCTGACCAAGACGCTCTCCGCCAGCAGCTCGCTCGGTGAGTACCCGGCGAGCAACGCCGGCGACGGCAACCAGAACTCCTACTGGGAGAGCAACAACAACGCCTTCGCCCAGTGGCTGCAGGCCGACCTCGGCGCGACGGTCGCCGTGAACCAGGTAGTCCTCAAGCTCCCCGCGAGCTGGGGCGCGCGCACCCAGACCCTCGCCGTACAAGGCAGCACGAACGGCACCACGTTCAGCACCATCGTCGCGAGCGCCGGCTACAACTTCACGCCGACCAACAACAACACGGTCACCATCACCTTCGCCTCGACGTCCACCCGCTACGTGCGCCTGAACATCACCGCGAACACCGGCTGGCCGGCCGGTCAGCTCTCAGAGTTCGAGCTCTACGGCCCCGGCACCGGCGGCGACACCCAGGCCCCCACCGCACCCGGCGCCCTCACCCTGATCGAACCCAGCTCCGGTCAGATCCGCCTCAACTGGTCCGCCTCGACCGACAACGTCGGCGTCACCGGCTACACGGTCTACCGCAACAACGCGGCCGTCACCACCGTCGCCGCCAACGTCCTCACCTTCACCGAGGCACAGCCCACGTCAACCACCGTCGAGTACTACGTACGCGCCCGTGATGCCGCCGGCAACGAGTCCGGCGACAGCAACCACGTCCGCCGCAACGGCCAGTCGGTCGGCTCCAACCTCGCCGCGGGCAAGCCGATCGAGGCGTCCTCCTCGGTCTTCAACTTCGTAGCAGCCAACGCGAACGACAACAGCATCAGCACCTACTGGGAGTCGAACGGTTACCCGGCAACCCTGACCGTCAAGCTCGGCTCCAACGCCGACCTCGACTCGATCGTCGTCAAACTCAACCCCGACCAAGCCTGGGGACCAAGAACGCAGAGCATCCAGGTCTTCGGCCGCGAGCAGTCCGCGACCACGTTCACCTCCATCAGCCCGAGAACCGACTACCAGTTCAGCCCGTCGACGAACCAGAACTCGATCACCATCCCGGTCACCGGCCGGGCCGCCGACGTCCGGCTGCAGATCTTCAGCAACACCGGTGCACCGGGCGGCCAGGTCGCCGATTTCCAGGTCATCGGTACGCCGGCGCCCAACCCGGACCTGGTGGTCACGTCGACCACCTGGACCCCCGCCTCGCCGAACGAGACCAGCCCGATCACCTTGTCGGCAACGGTCCAGAACACCGGTACGGCGGCCGCCGGAGCCACCAGCGTCAACTTCCTCCTCGGCGGAACCGTCGTCGGCAGCGCCGCAGTAGGAGCACTGAACGCAGGTGCTTCGGCAACAGTCACCGCCAACGTCGGTACCAGGGCCGAAGGCGGCTACTCGGTCTCCACGGTGGTCGACCCGACCAACACGATCGTCGAGCAGAACGACAGCAACAACACCTACCTGTCGCCCTCGCAACTGGTGATTGCGCAGGCGCCCGGTCCTGATCTGCAGGTCCTCGGCATCACCTCCAACCCGCCGAACCCGGCAGTCGGTGCCCAGGTCTCCTTCACCGTCTCGGTGAACAACCGCGGTACCGCCGCAACCGGGGCAACCACAGTCACCAGACTCACCGTCGGCAACACCACCCTCAACACCAACACCGCTTCGATAGCAGCCGGTACGACGGTCAGCGTCGCGGTAAGCGGAACCTGGACAGCAACCAGCGGCGGAGCAACGTTGACCGCAACGGCCGACGCCACCAATGTCGTTGCCGAGACCAACGAAACGAACAACGTGTTCTCGCGGGCGATCGTCGTCGGCCGAGGCGCGGCGGTTCCCTATACGTCGTACGAGGCAGAAGCCGCCAGCTATACGGGCACCCTGCTGAACACCGACCCGCTTCGGACCTTCGGTCACACCAACTTCGCCACGGAATCGTCCGGGCGGCAGTCGGTGCGACTGAACTCCACCGGCCAGTACGTCGAATTCACCTCGACCAACCAGACGAACTCGATCGTGGTCCGCAACTCGATCCCCGACTCGGCCGACGGCCAGGGCATCAACGCGACCATCAGCCTGTACGTCAACGGTACCTTCGCGCAGAAGCTCAACCTGTCGTCGCACAACAGCTGGCTGTACGGCAACAGCGACGGACCCGAGGCGCTGACGAACACTCCGGGTGGCGATGCGCGCCGGCTCTTCGACGAGTCGCACGCGTTGCTGAGCAGCTCCTACCCGCCCGGCACGAAGTTCAAGTTGCAGCGCGACTCGGGTGATACCGCGTCGTTCTACATCATCGACCTGATCGATCTCGAGCAGGTCGCACCGGCCCTCACCCAACCGGCCGGCTGCACCAGCATCACGCAGTACGGCGCGGTGCCGAACGACGGAATCGACGACGCGGACGCCATCCAGCGCGCCGTCACCGACGACCAGAACGGCGTGATCAGCTGCGTCTGGATTCCTTCAGGCCAATGGAGGCAGGAGAAGAAGATCCTCACCGACGACCCGCTGAACCGGGGTCAGTACAACCAGGTGGGCATCAGCAACACCGTGATCAAGGGCGCGGGCATGTGGTATTCGCAGCTCTACTCGACGATCGAGCCGCAGAACGCGGGCGGCATCAACCACCCGCACGAAGGCAACTTTGGCTTCGACATCGACAAGAATGTGCAGATCTCGGACCTCGCGATCTTCGGCTCCGGCCGGATCCGCGGCGGTGACGGCAACGCCGAGGGTGGCGTCGGGCTGAACGGCCGGTTCGGCACCGGGACCAAGATCACCAACATCTGGATCGAGCACGCCAACGTCGCGGTCTGGGTCGGTCGCGACTACGACAACATCCCCGAGCTGTGGGGTCCGGCCGACGGGCTGGAGTTCAGCGGGATGCGGATCCGGGACACCTACGCCGACGGCATCAACTTCGCCAACGGCACCCGGAACTCGAAGGTCTTCAACTCGTCCTTCCGGACCACCGGTGACGACTCGCTCGCAGTCTGGGCGAGCAAGTACGTGAAGGACCAGTCGGTCGACATCGGGCACGACAACGCGTTCACCAACAACACCGTCCAGCTGCCGTGGCGGGCCAACGGCATTGCGATCTACGGCGGCTACGGCAACAAGATCGAGAACAACCTGATCTATGACACGATGAACTACCCCGGCATCATGCTGGCGACCGATCACGATCCGCTGCCGTTCTCCGGGACGACGACGATCTCCAACAACGGCCTCTACCGCACCGGCGGAGCGTTCTGGAACGAGGACCAGGAGTTCGGCGCGATCACGCTGTTCCCGTCGAACCTGCCGATCCCGGGTGTCACCATCCGCGACACCGACATCTACGACTCGACGTACGACGGGATCCAGTTCAAGACCGGCGGCGGTGAGATGCCGAACGTGGCGATCAGCAACGTCAGGATCGACAAATCCAACAACGGCTCGGGAATCTTGGCGATGGGCGGCGCCCGCGGCAACGCCGTACTGAGCAACGTCACCATCACCAACTCCCGGGACGGCGACATCCTCAAGGAACCAGGCTCCACCTTCACCTTCAGCGGCCAATAGGTGAAAAGGTCCCCGCAACCCCGGTCCCGACGGGGTTGCGGGGGCTACTTCTTTCCGAAGATCTTCTCGTACTGCGTGACGAAGGCGGGCGAGTCGATCAGGAACGGCAGATCGCTGCGCACCATGTGCCGGATCGCCAGCAATGCCACCGGTGCGTGCAACGGCCGGAAGTCCGGATTCCACAGCCCACCTGCCTCGGGTGGCAACTGGTGGAACTGCCCGAGCATCAACCCGTCCGCCACGAAGTCCGGTTTGAGCCGCAGCTGAACCCCGTCGATCACCTCGCCGACCGCCTCGTCGTCGAGATCAGGAAAGGCGATCAACACCGTCTTGAACTGCGCTCCGGTACCCTCGGTCGGTTCGAGACTGCCGAACCAGTCCTTGTACCGCAGCACCATCTCGGCGACCTCGTCCGGATCGGGTGTTCCGGAATGAACCGCCACCCGGAAGAGGTCCTTGCGCAGCGAGGCAGAGACGAACGGGCAGACCGGTCCACTGCGACCGAGATCCTCGTGCGGGTTGGTCAGATAACCGCTGGCCCACTGCAGAATCGTGTCGACGGTCTCGCGGTCGGGACCGTCGTCAGCGGGTAGATCGCTACCGGAGTACAGATGTAGCGTCTCGTAGGTCAGCATGGTTCAGTCCTCCACTGCATCGGGTAGCTGTTGTTCGACGGTGCGAAGAGAGCGGGACGCGAGGCCGAGCAAGGACCACGCCAGCAGCAGTACGCCGGTGGTCGCGACCACCACGGCCATGCCGCGGCCGGTTCCGGTGCCGAAGACCGGTCCGAGGAGCCGGGCGAGTCCGCCGCCCGCGTGCATCGGCGGCTCGAAAACCTTGTCCACCAGGGGTCCGGCGGCCAGATAACCGAGTGGCATCACGACCCGGGCCAGCATCAGGATCGTGGCGAGCACCCGGCCGAGGAGCTCGTGCGGCACCTTCACCTGGACCAGCGCGAGCCAGTGCGCGTTGATCAGCGCCGCGCAGAACCCGACGCCGAACATGCCGGCGATCGGGAAGAAGGCGACCGGACGCAACCCGATCAGGACAGAACTCACCCCGATCAGTCCGACGCCTGCGATCATCCCGGTGATCCGCTGCGGAGTACCGCCCCAGATCGCCATCAGGACGCCACCGAGGAGCAGACCGGCGCCTTGGGCGGCGAGTACCAGCCCGAGCGTCGCCGTACTGCCGAAGGCAAGCACCATCGGCGTCGTGACGACGACCACGACACCGCCGAGCCCGTTCGCCACGGCGAAGAAGGCGGCGACGGCGAGCAGGCCGCGGCGTTCGTTCAGGTAGCGCCAGCCGCCGACGATCTCGGTCAGCAGCGGTTCGTCGCGGACGTGGAACCCGAGGTCCGGCACCTTGACCACGGCCAGGGTTGCCAACGCGACAACGGATGTCGCCAAGTCGATCCAGAGAACGCCACTGAGGCTGAGAGCGAGCAGCAACACGCCACCCAACAGCTGTGAGAACAGCAGAGCAGCCGCCGTCCCCAAACCGACCAAGCCGTTCGCCTGTCCCAGATACCGCTTTGGAACCAACTGCGCGACAGCAGCGAGGTAGGCAGGTTGCCGGAAGGACGAGGTGACGGCGACCACGGTGACGAAGACATAGAGATGCCAGAGCGCCAGCGAATCGACTGCCAGCAAGACGATCAGCACGGCCGCCATTGAAAGCGCGACCAGGTCGCAGGCCATCATCACGCGCCGGCGATTCCACCGGTCGGCGACGGCTCCCGCGAGCGGCGCGGTGAGGATCACCGGCACGATCGCGAAGGCAGCGATGGTCGCCAAGGCGGTTGCGCGACCGGTCTGCTGGTAAGCCCAGACCCCCAGCGCGAAGGTCGACAACCCCGCACCGATGAGCGAGACGAACTGTCCGGCGGTGACGGTGAGGAAGCCCGGCAGATTCGCCTGCCTGGTCTTCTTCGGTACGGCGCCCTCGGCCGGTCTGGTCAGCAACTCGGCCACCCGTGGATCCCGGTGGAAGAAGTGCCCGGCGCCGGGCAGCCCGGCCAACTCGACCACTTCGCCGAACCGATCCCAGTCGTGCACCCGCTCGGCCGAGAACCGGGTGGCCTCGTCCAGATCACCGACCACGACGCGCAGCGGGCAAGTGAGCCTTGGCGCGTCGTCGGTGAAGGAGTTGGTGAAGAACAGTTCGCCCTGGTCGGCTTGATGCCGGATCGCCTTTGCCACAAAGGCACGCTCGGCCGCCGGTGGATCCTCGCCGAGCCCACCGAGAACCCTCAGCGTGTCCGTGAGCATCCGATCGGACTGGCGTCTTCCGGGTGCGAGCCGGGCAAGCGATCCCAGTACGCCGGGAAGTCGCGTGTTCGGGAAGGACGCCCCGAGCACCACCGACTCGGGAACCCTGCCGGCCCGCTCGAGTCGTTGCGCGATGGCGACGGCGAGGGCGCTCCCGACGCAGTGGCCGTAGAGCATCACCGGGCCGGGGACTTCGGCGAGGATGCGTTCCGCGCAGCGATCCGCCAGCTCGGGCAGGGAGATCAACGCTTCGTCGGGCCGGGAATAGTCGGTGCCCGGCGGCTGGACGGCGTACAGGGCCCAGTTCGACGGCATGCGGCGCGCCAGGTCGGCGTACACGATCGCGCCACCGCCGCCGAAGGGTGCGCCGATGACGGTGAGTTCGGCATCGGCGGCGCTGAGTTTGGTCAGCTTCTGCAGGACACCCGCTGCGTCCGGTCGAGTCGACTGCAGGTACTCGGCGAGCGCACGGGCCGACGGATAGCGGAACAGGTCGAGAACCGACAGGCCCGGGTCGATCGCCCGAACAGTCCGTACTGCGCGCAGCGAGTCGCCGCCGACGTCGAAGAACCCGTCGTCGAGGCCGACCTCGCAGCCGAGCACCTCACCGAAAACCGTGAGAATCGCCGCTTCTTCGGGCGTCGCGTCCTGGGCTCCAGTATTTGCTGACGGCAACGGCTCAGGCAGGCAGAGCCGGTCGATCTTGCCGTTCGGTGTGGTCGGCAACTCGGTCAGCCGCACGAAGGTTGCCGGAAGCATGTAATCGGGGAGCATGCCGCGCAGGTAGTCGCGGATCTCCGCATCGGTGGCCGCCAACCCCACGACGTACGCGACCAGTCTGTCGTTCCAGACCTTGACGGCGGCCGAGACGATCTCCGGATGACCGAGCAGGACGGTCTCGATCTCACCGACCTCGATCCGGTATCCGCGGAGCTTGATCTGCCCGTCGGCCCGTCCGCGCACCTCGAGTCGGCCGTTCGCGCGCCAGCGGGCCAGGTCGCCGGTGCGATAGATCCGGCCGAAGTCGCTGGTCACGAATCGTTCAGCCGTGAGTTCCGGCCTGCCGTGGTAGCCGAGCGCGACGCCGGCACCGCCGATGCAGAGTTCGCCGACCGCGCCGAGGGGGACCGGCCGTAGCTTCTCGTCGAGCACATAGATCGACGTGTTGGAGATCGGCCGGCCGACGGTGACGTCCGCGGAGGTGATGAGTTCGCGGGCTGACCAGACTGTGGTTTCGGTCGGGCCGTAGAAGTTCCAGAGTTCACCGACGAGGGGGATGAGCCGGACGGCCAGCTCGGGTGGCAGTGCTTCGCCGCCGCAGCCGGCGATCAGGTCCGGGTCGCCCTGCCAACCGGTCTCGATGAGCACCTGCCAGGTGAGCGGTGTTGCCTGCAGATACGTCGTACCGGTGTCCAGCATTCGTCTGGCCAGTGCTTCGCCGTCTGCGGCGAGTCGTCGGCTGCCGATCACGAGCGTCGCGCCGACGGTGAACGGGAGCAGGAGTTCCTTGACCGAGAGGTCGAAGGACATGCTGGCGACCGACAGGATGGTGTCCTCATCGGACAGGCCAGGCTCTGTTGCGAAGGACGCCAGCAGATTGGCCAGGGCGCTGTGTGGGATCACCACGCTCTTGGGGCGGCCGGTCGAGCCGGACGTATAGATGATGTACGCCGGGTCGCTGCCCTCGAGCATGACTTCTGGGGCAGCGGCAGATGGGAGTTCCTGGCGCAGGTCGACGGTCGGCAGGCCGAAGGTCTCGGTGAATCCGTCCGTCAGCAGGAGGGTCGCGCCGGAGTCCTCGACCATGTAGGCCAGCCGGTCGAGCGGATACTCGGGGTCGAGCGGTAGATAGGTTCCGCCCAGCCGGAGTACGGCGAGCATCGCCACCGACATCCGGACCGATCGGCCGAGCGCGAGTCCGACGATCGTGCCCTTGCCGGCGCCCAAGCTGTGCAGACGGTGGGCGAGGGCTGCCGATTTGTCGACAAGGTGGGCGTAGGTGAGCTCCTCGTCGTCGTCCAGTACTGCGATGCTCTCCGGGCTTTGCTCTGCTTGGCGGATGATCCAGTCGGGCGTGAGACCGCTCGGCAGGGTCGTGGTGGTGGCGTTCCATTCCACGAGGAGCTGGTGTTGTTCGGCTTCGTCGCTGAGCGGTAGATCACCGAGCTTGGTGGATGGCTCGGCAGTGATCGCGGTCAACAGTGTGTGGAGGTAGCTGGTCAGTCGTTGCGCTGTGGACCGGTCGAGGATGTCGGTGTTGTACTCCAGTGCTCCGTGGAGTGCACCGCCCTCTTCGGTGAGGAAGAGCGACAGGTCGGTCCTTGCAACTCCGGTGGCGGCGTCGACTGGCGTCACTGTGATGCCCGGGAGTTCCAGGCTGGCCGGTGGAGTGTTCTGCAGCACGAACATCGTGGTGAAGACCGGCGTCCGGCTGGGATCTCTTGGTACGTCCAGGGCGGTTAGCAGACGGTCGAAGGGCATCGCGGAGTGCTCGAAGCCGTCGAGCACGGTACGCCGTACCTGGTGGAGATAGTCGAGGAACGGGAGATCGCGCTGCGGCTTTCCGCGCAGTGGCAGGCTGTTGACGAACATGCCGACGACGCGATCGAGGTCGGGGTGTTCGCGACCGGCGACGGCTGTGCCGACGACGAGGTCCTCGACACCGGCGTACCGGGCGAGGACTACCTGGTAGGCGGCCAGCAGGGTCATGAAGAGTGTGACGTCGTTGGCGCGGCTCAGTTCTGTCAGCTTGCGGGTGAGGTCGGCGTCGAGGTCGAGCCAGACGGCGTCGCCTTGGTGCGTTGGGAGTGCAGGCCTTGGGCGGTCCAGTGGGAGGTCGAGGGAGCTGGGTGCGCTCTTGAGTTCGGCTCGCCAGAAGTCCTCGGTCTCGGAGTAGGACTTTTCTGCTTCCCATTGGATGTAGTCGTCGTAGGTGACAGGCTGTTCGGCGAGTGTCTCGCCGCGGTACGCCTTGGAGAGGTCTTCGAGGAGGACGGCGTTCGACCAGCCGTCGCTGGCGATGTGGTGCACGGTCAGCAGCAGGATGTGCTCGGTCTCGCCGGTCCTCAACAGGGCCGCACGGAGTGGCGGGCCGGCGGCTAGGTCGAAGCCGTGCCGGAACTCTTCGTCGATCCTGCCTTTGACATCGCCATCCCTCAGATCGGTGACCTGCAAGGGGATCTCTGGTCTCTCCAGTACTACGGCTTCCGGCGTGCCGTCGATGCTCGGGTACGCCGTACGCAGGATCTCGTGGCGTTCGACGACCGTGTTGTTCGCTCTGTGGAGAGCCTCGATGTCGAGCGGGCCGGTGAGCCGGAAGGCGCTCGGGAGGTTGTTCACCGGGTTGCCGGGGTCCACCTGATCGAGGAACCAGTAGCGCTGCTGGCCGTGCGACAGGTCGGTCGACTGGTGCTCGCGATGGACCAGTTCGGGTCCGTCGCTCCGCCGCAACCCGTCGATGTGGTCGGCCAGGGCAATGATCGTCCGATGGACGAAGAGATCCCGGACGACCACCGCGACCCCACAGTCCCGCCGAAGCCTGGCCGCGGCCCGGATCGCCAGCAGAGAATGCCCACCCAACTCGAAGAAGTCCGCATCCCCCGCCGGAACTTGGACATCCAGCAACTCCGCGAACACCATCGCGACCCGGCGCTGTGTCTGCCCGCTCAAGGCCACCTGCTCGCCCGGCAAGCTCGCGGCCGGCGCGCTGAGCGCCGCGTGATCGACCTTGCCATTGGCATTGAGCGGCAACTCCGCCAGCACCGTGACGGTGGCCGGCACCAGGTGATCCGGCAGCCGCTCGCTCAACCATTGCCTCAGGTCAGCCTGGGTTTGCGCTTTGACATACGCATGAAGGTTGCCGTCGGCTACCAGTACGGCGGCTGTGTCGACCTGCGGGTGAGTGGTGAGGACGGCTTCGATCTCGCCGGGTTCGACGCGGTGCCCCCGGATCTTGACCTGCCGATCCAGTCGGCCACCGAACTCAACGGTCCCGTCCGGACGCCATCTCGCCCGGTCTCCGGTCGCATACTTGCCGTCGAAGCTTGCCCCGCCGAGATATCCCCGCGCGACAGCGGGTCCGCGAACACAGAGTTCTCCCCAGACTCCCACCGGCTGCGGTTGTTCTTGCTTGTCGAGAATATGCACGGCCGCGTGGGCCAACGGCGTACCGAGCGGAACGGTCGCCGGCCTCTCTCCAGCTGTTGGGATCTCGTACGCCAGCACCCCAACCGTCGTCTCGGTCGGTCCGTAGTGGTTGAGGATCCGCAGCCCCGGAGCCTCCCGCCTGATGGCGTCGACGAGACTCCACGGCAGCGCCGCCCCACCCAGCACCAGCGCCTTGGTCGGTAGACAGTCACCCGCCCCCATCAACGCCGCCAAATGCGACGGAACAATCTTCAGATAGTCGACCGGTTCAGCAAGCTCGTCATCGATCAACCGCAGCGTGCCCCCGCGCGACAACGCGGTGAACACCATCGAATGCCCAAGATCCGCAGCCAACGTCGACCGAACCCCATAGCTGGCCCCGTCCTCCACCCCCAACCGCTCAGCAAAGGCCTCCACATAAGCCGCCAACCCACCATGCTCAACCCCAACCCCCTTCGGCCGCCCCGTAGACCCAGACGTGAAGATGACATAGGCCAAAGCATCTGATTGCGGTTCTGGCAGTTCGCCTGTCTGCTGGTTGCCTACGGCATCGATGCACGTGATGTCTGGGAGGTTGAGACCGACTGCGAGGGTTGCTCCTGCTGAGGTGAGGAGGGCTGCCTGGCGGGCGGGTGGGTGAGTTGGCTCGATGGGGATGTAGGCGGCGCCGGATTTGAGGATGCCTAGGAGGCCGATGGTGAAGTGGCTGTTGCGGGTGGCGGCGAGGCCGATGAGGCTCTCTCGCCCTACACCCTCGGCAAGGAGGCGCAGGGCGAGAGAGCTGCTGAGGGCGTCCAACTCGGCGTACGTGAGGCTGCCGTCAACGGCTGTGACGGCAATCCGGGTCGGCACACGGCGTACGGTGTCGACGAAGCCGCTGAGGATCAGTGGTGGCTCACCGGTCAAGGCCGGGGAGCGAGGAGCTTGGTCTGCTCAGCCGGGGTGAGGAGCGGCAGCCTGCTGACTGGAGTGCTGGAGTCGAGGCCCTCGAGGAGCAGCAGGTATTGGTGGGCGAAGCGTTCGATCGTGCTCGCGTCGAAGAGTTCGGTGCTGTAGGTGATCGACGCCGAGATCGTGGGTCCGCCGAGGTCGGCGACCTCCATCGTCAGATCGACCTTCCTCGCCGGCGCCTCGATGGTCAACGGCTCGGTGCGCACGCCGGCCAACGAGAGATCCACCCGCGGCACGTGGGTCGCGCTGAACAGCACGGAGTACGGCGGCCTGCCTTCGGCCGGATAGGGGAGTAGGGCGGCGACCTCCTCGAAAGGAGCAGCGGCGTGCTCGGTTGCCTCCAGCACCGTGTTCCGGACCTGTTGCAACAGCTCATGCCCAGTCGAGGTCGAGAAGTTCCTGGCCCGAAGCAACACAGTCTCGACCAGGCAGCCGACGACAGTGCGGAGTTCCGGCACCGCATCTCGCCCGCTGACCGGCGCCGCGACAATGACGTCATCGAGGCCGGCCTGTCGCGCGCACAAGACCTGGAAAGCCGCGACCAAACACATGAACGTGCTGACCTGCTCGCTCGCCGCAAGAGCCCGCAGCTGCGTCGTCAACGTCTCATCGAGCTCAAAGGAATACTGAGCACCTGCATCACTCGGATGCGCCGGCCGTGACCGATCGCCAGGCAGCTCAACCGGCCGAGGCGAGTCAGCCAACTGCTCACGCCAGTACGCGAGATCGCCATCGGAAGACCGCTGCTGCTGCCAGTACGCAACATCGGCGTACTGCGTACCCGCGACCAACGCCGCGCCACCGTAGACAGCACCCAACCGATCAGCGATCAGTCCCATCGACCACCCATCGGCAGCGATGTGGTGAACGCAGAGCAGCAACACGTGCTCGTCCGCCCCGACCCGGAACAATGAAGCCCGGAACGGCGCCGCCTGCTCAAGATCGAACGGCCGGCGCACCTCGGAGCCGAACTCCTCCAGACCGTCGAACTCACGCCACTCGAGCGCGTCCGCCTCAGCCAGTACGGCGGTCGGCGTACCGTCCGTCGCTCGGTAGAACGTCCGAAGTGCGTCAGCCGACTCGACCACCGCCACCACCGCGGCTCGCAACCGCGAACCATCCAACGCTCCGCGCAGCCGCCAGGCAACCGGCAACGTATAGGCAGAGCTGTCCGGCGCGAGCTGATGGAGAAACCACAACCTCCGCTGCGCCGATGACAGCACCACCGCCGCATCCGCCGGCCGCTGCGGAATCCCAACCCGCTGCGGCTTCTTCGCCTTCGCCTTGGCCAACCGCGCCGCCAAGGCTGCTTCGATCGCGTCGGTGGTCAAGTTCGCACTCATGAAGATGCCCCCAGCAACTGTTCCAGAATCGTCTGTTCCACCACAACGGCCAGCCGGGCCACCGTCGGCGCATCGAACAGCGCCCGTACGCCGAGGCCGATCTCGAACTGCTCCCGCACATCCGCCATCACCTGTGCCGCGAGCAGCGACTGACCACCGGCCGCGAAGAAGTCGTCCTCCACCCCGAGCTCCGGTACGCCGAGCGCCTGCTGCCAGAGATCCAGCAGTACCTCTTCCGTCACCGACTCCGGCGGCCGCGAAGGCGATCGCGTGGCACTGGGCTCCGGCAGCGCCCGTCGATCGAGCTTGCCGCTGCTTGACCGAGGCAACGTCGGCAACTCCCCGACCGTGGCGGGAACAAGGTGCGCCGGCACCCGGGTCGCAAGCCAATCGCGAACACCAGCTGCCTGCCCCACGACGTACGCGTTCAACGTCGGCCCAGCCACCGGATCTTCATGAACGAAGGCGACCGCCTCGTCGACCGCCGGATGCGCACTGAGAGCGGCCTCGACCTCGCCGAGCTCGATCCGGATCCCCCGCAGCTGCACCTGATCGTCGATCCGGCCGAGCAGCATGATCGTGCCGTCTTCGCGCCAGTACGCGAGATCCCCTGTGTGGTAATGCTTTCCAGGTCCCTGTCGGTCACCCGTGAACCGCTCGGCCGTCAGCTCCGGCCGATCGAGATAGCCCCTCGTGACCCCGACACCGCCGATCAACAACTCACCCGGTACGCCGATCGGCACCAACCGTCCCTGCGGATCAACGATCGTCACCCGTACGCCGGGGATCGGCCTCCCGATCGCGGGTCGGTTGCCATCGGCAACGCACTCGTGCATCACCGCGGCAACCGTGGCCTCGGTCGGACCGTAGGAGTTCACGAAGCGCCGGTCCGGCGCCCAGCGTGCGACCAGCTCCGCCGAGCAGGCCTCGCCACCGACCGCGATCGACCGGACCGTCGGCAGCGTGGCGTCCTCGGGAAGCGCCGCGAGGACCGAGGCGGGGAGAACGAGGTTGGTGATCCGTTCGCGATCGATCAACCCGACCAGATCGGTGCCGGCGACCTCGTCGGTCGGGACGACGAGCGTCGCGCCGGCCGCCAGCGTCATGTAGACGTCCGAGACCGACACCTCGAAGCCGAACGGCACGAACTGGAGCACGCGGCTGTCCTCCGCGACAGCGAAGTTCTGGATCTTCGCCAGCACCAGGTTGGTCAACCCACCGTGCTCGGCCAGCACGCCCTTTGGCCTCCCGGTCGAACCAGAGGTGTAGAAGATGTGGACGAGATCTCCGGCGGTGACCACGTCGGTCAGTGGCTCGTCGGACTGCTGAGCGGCCTTGGCCATCAGGTCTTCGTCGACGATCACCTCGGCGCGGACATCCGCCAGCATCTCCTCGGCACGCGGCCCCGGAACGTCCGGCTCGATCGGCACATAGCAGCCGCCGGACTTCGCGACACCGAGCATGGCGACCACCGCGTCGACCGACCTGGGCAGCCGTACTGCGACCGGGCTGCCGACCAGGACGCCATTGCTCCTGAGGAAACGTGCGAGCTGGTTGACCCGCTGCTGGAGTTCGCGGTAGGTCAGTGCGTCCTGCCCGCAGATGACGGCGACCTTGTCGGGCTGCTGATCGGCGACGAACTGGTAGATCGGCCGCTTGTCCTCGAAAGCCTCCGGTCCTTTGCCTAGAGCAAGGAGATCCTCTTCGCTTCCCAACTGTAGGTCGGCGACAGCGAGGTCAGGATCGAAGACGGCAACCGTCAGCAGGCCGATGAGCTGCCGGTTGATCCGCTCGGCAGTCGATCTCTCGAACAGGTCTCCGCGGTACTGGACCGTCAGTGTCATTCGGCCGTCGACCGGTTCGACCAACACGGTGAGGTCGAACCTGGCGTTGTCGCCATGCCACTCGCCGACCGGCCGCAACGTCGCGTCACCCAAGCTGACCGGCTCACCCTCGGGCTGCCCGACCACGAGCAGAACGTCGAACGGCGCCTCGCCGCTGCTCCGGTCCGCGACGATCCGCTCGAGCGGAACGCCTTGGTGCGCATGCGTTTCCAGCACCGTACTGCGAGCATGCCGAACCAACTCGCGGAAGGATCCGCCGTCGATGGTGAGCCTCAAAGGGACCGTGTTGACGAAGCAGCCGACGACGTCGTCGAACTCGGACACGGTCCGGTTCGCCATCGGCGCGCCGACGACGATGTCCTCCTGCCTGGTGTGCTTCTGGAGCAATGCGGCGAGGGCTGCGAAGACCACTGTGAAGCGGCTGGCTCGCTCCGTGGACGCCAGCTGGTCGAGTCCGGTCAGTACGTCTTCGGGTAATGGGAGGTGGACCGAGCCGCCGTGATGGTCCGGGACCAGCGGGCGCTGGTGATCGGTGACCAGATCGAGGTGCGCTGGAGCACCGGCGAGCTTTTGCTGCCAGTAGGCGAGCCCTTCGGTCAGCGGTTGCCTTGCTTCCCAGGCTGCGACGTCACGCGGGGTGACCTGTGGCGGCGCGAGTGGGCGCCCGGAGTACAGGATTGGCAGTTCTGCCATGAGGACTTCGAGTGAGCGGGCGTCGATGGCGCTGTGGTGGATGGTGAGGAGGAGGCGCCAACTGGTGTTGCTGGTCTTCGACAGGACAGCGCGGATGAGTCGCCCGGTGGAGAGGCTGCTGGGCGGTTGTGGATACGCGGCTAGTTGGTCGTCGGTCTGCGCTTCCAGTACGTCGAAGGGCACCGGGTAGGCGGGGACGACGCGTTGGTACGGGCCGTCTTGGCGGGTCTCGATGGCGGTACGCAATGCTTCGTGTCGCTGGACGAGCTGGTTGAGTGCGGTTGCGAGGCGATCGGGGTCGAGTGGGCCGTCGATCGTGTAGCGCATGCGGACGTCGTAGATGGACGGATCGGCGAGGTATTGGTCGAGGAACCAGTAGCTGCGCTGCGCTGCTGTCAGTGGAGCTGCTTTGCCTGCTTTATGCAGCTCTGTCTGGGTTGCTGTTGGTAGTTCGGGCAGGGTGGTGGCGAGGTCGGCGATGGTGACTGGGCCGAGCATGAGTTCCAGGGACAGGGTGCGGCCCCAGCGTTCGGAGAGCCTGGTGAGTACGCGAGTTGCGGCGAGCGAGTGGCCGCCGACCGTGTCGAAAGGTTGGTCGATGCCGGTCGGGCGGCCGAGGACCTGCTCCCAGATCTTGGCGATCTCCTGCTCGGCTTCGGTCGTCGGCGCGCGGCCTGTGATTGTTGCCGGCCTGATGGCGCGCAGGGCGTTGCGATCGACTTTGCCGTTCTCGGTCTTCGGGAGTTCGGTGAGCGCGGTGAGGGTGGCCGGGATCATGTACGCCGGGAGGTGATCCGCGAGGTGCGGGCGCGGGTCGATGCCTGGCCTGGCCGGTACGTAGAAGCCGGCGAGGTTGTTGCCATCCGCAACTACGGCCGCGGCGGCGACGTCGGGGTGTTCGCTGAGGACGACCTCCACCTCGCCTGGTTCGACCCGGTGACCGCGGATCTGGATCTGGTCGTCGACACGGCCCAGGTAGTCGAGTTCGCCGTCCTCGCGTTGAGAGACCAGGTCGCCGGTGCGATAGCCGTGCTCGGTGAACCGTTCCGCGGTGAGTTCGGGGTCGCCGAGGTAGCCGAGCCCTACGCCTGCGCCGCCGATGAAGAGTTCGCCCGTCTGCGCTTGTGCCCCTTGTGGGTCTCGGATTTGCAGGGTGACGCCGTCGATCGGCTGGCCGATGGTCGGTACGCCGTCGCCTGGCGCGACGACTGCGGCCGTTGCCGCGACTGTTGCTTCGGTCGGGCCGTAGAGGTTGTAGAGGGTGAAGGGCAAGGAGACGGGCGGTCTTGCCGGTAGACGATCGCCGCCGGTGAGCAGCGCTCTCAGTGCTGACTTCGGCCAAGGGAGAGTCATCAGTTCGGTGGTGAGGACGGTTGGGGCGAAGGCGACCGTGATGCCTTCGGCTATCAGGAAGTCGCGGAGAGCGGTGGGACTGAGGCGCTGCTCCTCGATGGGAATCACGAGGGTTCCGCCGGAAGCCAGAGCCGGCCAGATCTCCAGCATCGCGGCGTCGAAACCTAGGCCGGAGACGAACGACATCCGGTCGTCCTCCTTCAGCTCCAAGGTGCGCCGCTGCCAGGAGACGAGATTCCACAACGCCGAGTGCTGAATCTGCACCCCTTTGGGCCGCCCGGTCGAACCAGACGTGTAGATCACATAGGCAAGCTCGTCGGGCTGGACGTCTGGTGCGCTCCAGTTGGTAGTCGGCGCCGCGAGCAGGCCTGGGCGGAGTACGGCTTGGGGGTTGGCTGAGGTGAGGAGGTACTCGCGTCGGGCGGCTGGTAGTGCCGGGTCGATCGGGAGGTAGGCGGCGCCTGCTCGTAGTACGGCGAGAGCGGTAACCACGAACTCGATCCCGCGCGGAAGTTCGAGCGCAACCAGCCCACCTCGGGGCAGCGTTGCCGCCACGGAATCGGCCTGCTGGAGCAGATTCCGGTAACTGAGAGTGTCACCGGCATGGACGACCGCTGGTGCGTCCGCTCTCGTCCGCGCGAACGTGACAATGCTCTCGGCAAGTGTTTTCGGACAGGCGTCGACAGACCTCAAAGTCCCCCCTCGGACCCCGTTCGGTGAACCCGAACCCCGCGATCGATGCTAGGCACGCAACGTGATCCGATGGGCCGAAAATCGAGAAACATCCCTTAAAGGCAAGGGTTTCTCTGCATCCGGGCAACGGCTTCCGGTGACTCACTCGTTTGAACCACGGGCCGGAAGCGCGGTGCTGAGGGGGCATCGTCGATGGGCGGGCCGGGGCTGGGGGAGTGAGCGAGGCAACAGCGGCTACCCATGGGAAACGGGGTGACCCAGCGTTAATCTGGTTCTTTCCTACCCCTCGGGAGGACCCCGATGACGATCCTCGTGCTGATGGGGCCGCCCGGTGCCGGGAAGGGCACCCAGGCCGAGATGCTGGCCGAGCGGCTCGGTGTCCCGGCGATCTCGACCGGCGACATCTTCCGCGAGCAGGTCGCCAGCGGAACCGCGCTGGGGCAGCAGGCGAAGGGATACATCGACGCCGGTGAATATGTCCCCGACTCGGTCACGAACGCGATGATCCGCGAGCGGCTCTGCGCCGACGACACCCGCTCCGGCTTCCTGCTCGACGGCTATCCGCGCACCTTGGACCAGGTCGCCGTCCTGGACGAGTTCCTGGCCGGCCAGCAACGCTTCGTCGACGGCGTAATAGTCCTGGACGTACACGTCGACGAGCTGGTCGCCCGCCTCCTCAACCGCGCCGCTCTCGCCAACCGCTCCGACGACACCGAACCCGTCATCCGCCACCGCCTCAAGGTCTACACCGACCAGACCCAACCCCTCATCGAGGTCTACGCCGCCCGAAACCTGGTCACCACCATCGACGGCACCGGCGACTCAGCCGAAGTCTCGCAACGAATCCTGAGCTCCTCGGTGGCTCTTCAACAGACGAACTGAGCTCGCACCGGCCAACCGGCGGAGCAAGTGGGTGGCTCGGGAAGACTCCCTGCTACTGCCCGAGCCACCTCGCTGCTGTCAGCCGACCGGCTGACGGGTGTAGGAACGGACGACCTCCATACCGCGCACGTCGGGCGTACCGGCAGGGTCGGGGCCGAGGATCTTGGCCAGGGCCGGGCCGAGCCGGTCGGCGAAGAAGCGGTCGGCGTCCTCCTGCGACTCCCACAGCGAGACGACGCAGAGCTGGTCACCGGCGGATCCGACGTACCGGGCCTGGAGGCCTTCCGGCTCACCGCCCAGCTCGCCCGTCAACCGGTCGAACTGCTCGATCGAACTGAACGCTGGGGTGGCGACTGCAATGTATTGCATGGCTGCTCTCCTCTGATCACTCTCGCGGCCGATCTGGCCACGACAACGACGTTAGGAGCGCAGAGCCGGCCGCGAATCCGCCGAATCACTCATCGCTCTACTCATTGCCTGGCCGGTCGGCCGCCGCGGGTGTGCCAGCTGGCGATCTGGCTCCGGTTGGCGAAGCCGAGCTTGGTCAGGATGTGCTGGACGTGGTTCTGCGCGGTCCGTTCCGAGATCACCAGCCGCTCGGCGATCTGCCGGTTGGTCAGCCCTTCGGCGACCAGGATCGCCACCTCCGCCTCGCGCACACTCAGCCCGGTCGGTGAACCGCCCGGATCGTCGAGTCTGCTGAAGAGACCGGGCAGCCGCTCGGCGTACGGGGTCATGCCGAGGGATCTGATCAACCGTGCAGCCTGGTCTTCCAGCGGCCTCGCGCGCTCCCGGTCGCCGGCTCCGTCGCGTTCGGCCAGCGCCGTCGCGAGCTGGAACTGCGCCTCGGCCATGAAGCCCGGTGCCCCGGCCGATCCGGCCTGCCGGACGGCGATCTCCAGATCGTTGATCGCGGCATCGAACCGGCCCAGGGCCAGCTCGGCCCGTCCGATCGCCAGTTCGGCCGGACCCATCGAGGCAACGCCGTTGCCCACGGCATGTTCTCCGCGGAACGGCTGGAGCCGCTCGACCAGTACTGCGAGGTCGTCCTGGCGCCCGATTCCCGCGCACGCCATCGTCGCGTACACGTAGCCGGGCAGCACGAAGAATGCGGGCAGCGACCAGCTCTCGATCGGACCGGCCCGCCGGTACGACGCGTCCGCCTCGTCGAGCCGCTCCAGGCAGGTCAGCAGGTAGGCCCTGGTGAGCAGCGACATCGTCGCGAACCGTGGCGGCGGATCGAAGCTCATCGAGACCAGCCCGGCCGTATCTGCAGGAACTCCGATGTGGCCCGCGAGCGCGAGTTGCAGGGCGAAGTACGCACCCGTCGCGGGGGCGCCCTCCACGACCCGCATCCGGTCGAACCCCCGACGGGCGATCCTGGCCGCCTCGTCGTACTGCGCGCGCGCCTGGGCGATGCAGGCTGCGACCCGATCGTGATGCCAGGCGCTCACCGGTCCGCCGACTCGATCGACCGCGACCTTGAGCGCGGGTAGCTCGGCCGCGGCGGCGATCAGCTGTCCGCTTTCGATCAGGGCGTCAAGCCGCCAGAGCTCACCCCACATCGCGGCCCGGGAGTTGTCCGTCCGGGATGCCAGCTCGAGCATTTCAGTTGCCAGCAGCAGCCGTTCTGCCCGGCCTGCCGGTCCGGGACAGGCTTCCTGCCTTGCTCGCAACGCTTCGGACAGGGCGTGATCGTCGTGTGAGGCGCGAGCCAAGGCCAGTGCCTCGCTGCTCAACTTGCCGAGCCGCTCTTGCTCGCCGTCGTAGAAGGCCAGCTGGCTGCGCCGCGCCATCAACCTCGCTCGGAGAGCATGGTCAGCGGTGCCGGCGAGGGCGGATTCGCAGAGGCGTTTGGCGTCGGCGTTGATCCCTGGATCAGGAACGGCCTCGAGGATCAGCGCGGCCTCGGCCTTCAGCTCACCCGTCGGCGCAGCCTCCGCGGCGGCGATCGCTGCCTTGACGCACTCCTGGAGATCACCTGCCAGGTAGGCGGCCCTTCCCAGGGCGATCAGCGTACGGCAATCCCTTGATGTGTTGAGTTTCAGTGCTGCCTGGTAGAGCCGGACACCTTCTTCGTAGGCCAGCCGCCGTACTGCGTCATCGGCCGCGCGGATCATCCACTCGGCCGCGATCGTGGGATCCCCGTACTGCGCGCGGTGGCGCGCGATGTCAGCGAGATGCTCGGACAGGTCGTGGCTGTACCGAGCCTCCAAGGCCTCCGCGACGCCGCGATGCCAGCGGGCCCGGTCGGCGGTCGCGCAGGACGCCTCGACGGCATCGCGGGTCAGCGCATGGGCGAACCGGTACTCGCCGCCGCCCACCTGGGCCACGAATCCGAACGCGACGGCTTCGTCGATCAGCGGCAGGCAGTCGGTGACCCGAACCTCCATCGCCGCGGCGAGCAACTCGATCGCGAAGTCCCGGCCGATGATCGCCGCGGCTTGGACCAGGCTGCGACAGCCCGGGGAGACTCTCTCCAGTCTGGCGCCGACCAGGTCGAGCACGCTTCGCGGTGGCTGATCCTCCCGCCACGTACCGTCCGCGAGCGCGCGGGCGACCTCCCGGACGAACAACGGGCTTCCGCCGGTGATCTCGTGCACCGTGGCGGCCTGTGAATCGGTGGCCGTCGGCAATTGTTCGCGGGTCTCGCCGGGTTCGAACCGGCTGAGGTCGAACCGTTCGGCCGACCTGGACCGGAGCAGGTCCGGCAGGAACCGCGGGAGAGCCGACGACGGTTCGGCCGCGCGACAGGTGGCGAGCACCAGGATCGGCAGCTCGGCGAGCTGGTCGGCCAGCTGCCGCAGTACCAGCAGGGACGACTCGTCGGCTCGATGAACGTCATCGACGATCACCACCAGGCCACGCGAGCCCGCGGCTTTCCGCAGTACGTCGACGACCCCCTCGCAGAGCCGGAACCGCTCCTCCGACCCAGCAATTTGAGGGTCCCTTCCTGCGGACAGGAGGCTGTCGGGGTCAAGGCCGAGGGACTTGAGGACCTGCCGCCACGGCCAGTAGGCAGGGGCGCCCTCGGTCTCCACGCAGCGGCCCCAGGCCACGGCTGCCCCCGCCGCCAGGGCCTTCCCCGCGAACTCCTGCGCCAGCCGCGTCTTGCCGATCCCCGCCTCGCCCGCGCAGAGGACCAGCCGGCCCTCCCCGCTCCGGACATCGTCCAGCCAGGCTTGTAGCCGGCTCAGCTCCCGCGTCCGCCCCACCATCCCCATCCAGCCAGCATCGCCCGCCCGCGGCGAATCCGGAAGTAGCTCGCATGGGGCAGTCGGCCGGTGCGGAGATCTGTCGTGCGGCCGATGCCGGCGTTCGTCAACCAGCTCTAGCGTTCCGGACATCGCCAAGAGGAATGAGGAACGATGTCTTTCGTCGCGCCCGCCTAACCTCCCCGGCGCGACAGATCCGCCCTACCCCTCGGGACAGACTCGCTCTACCTCAAGGCAGAGGCGCTTGGATCCATCGGACAGACTTGGGTCGTGAAACGGGTCGGGCGGGTGCTGCGCCGAGTGTTCCTGGGGTTCCTGGTGCTGGTGATCGTCCTCACCGGAGCGTCGCTGACGTACAACGCCTTCACCGGCGATCACGAGGCACCGCCGGATGGCCTGCGGTTCGTGGCGGCGGGTGACGTCAACACGCGGTACGAGAGTTGGGGTACTACGGGGAGCCCGATCGTCCTCGTCCACGGCGCGGCGGAGTCGGTCGACACCTGGTCCGAGCTGGTGCCGCTGCTGGCCCGCGATCACCGGGTCTACGCGTACGACATCACGGGATACGGGTACAGCGAGCGCAAGGCGCCGTACACGGTGGAACATCTCGCCGCACAGCTGCTCGGCTTCCTCGACGCCATGCACCTTGGTGGCCCAGGGCAACCACGTCCGCTGCTGGTCGGTCACTCGCTCGGCGCGGGTATCGCCGCCGAAGCCACTCTCGAGGCGCCGAACCGGATCGGCGCCCTGATGTTCCTGGACGGCGACGGCCTACCGCTTCCCGGCGGGCGCGGTGCTCCGCCGGTCTTCGTCAACCCCTACAAGACGAGCCTTCTGCGCCTGGTGCTCGGCTCGGACACCATCATCCGCAAGATCTACAGCAGCGCCTGCGCCAAGGCCTGCCCCACCCTGGATCACGCCGCCATCGACCAGTGGACCCGCCCATTCCGCCAGCCCGGCGCCGAACAAGCCCTCTGGCAGATGACCGCGCACGGCATCCCCGCCGTCTCTCCCGAGCGCCTGACCACCCTCCGCACCGTCGACGTCCCCACCGCGGTCGTCTTCGGCGCCCTCGACACCCAAGGCGGCAACGCAGCAGAAACCGCCACCCGCATCGGCGCGGGGGGGCGGGGGCGGGTGGCCGGCGGGGGGGGT
>NZ_JBEXSJ010000023.1:0-136722 GCF_040613535.1 Kribbella sp. NPDC006257 | reverse complement strand
TGTACCCCCGAAGAGGCCTTACCGCTCGACTTGCATGTGTTAAGCACGCCGCCAGCGTTCGTCCTGAGCCAGGATCAAACTCTCCGTTGAAATCTGTATACCAACCCACAAACCAAAGCCTGCGAGCAGATAGACTACTTTGAGTGATCCTTTGATATCTCAGAAACAATCAAACTGACTTGAATCATTCAATTACATCAAAGGAATCCGAACACGAACAACAGACAACCCAGCACCCAAAAACCAACAAGGCCCAAGGGTGGATGAATCATCCAATGCCGTGAAACGGGTTAATGCTAAATTTCGGCATTGACTTTCGGCACGCTGTTGAGTTCTCAAGAATCGGACGCACACCGCGCTCCACACTCTCGTGTTTAGCTCCGGGGCAACCCGCCAAACATTACTGTTTCGCTTGCAGCCAGTCAAATCGGCCACTTTCGAACCAGTCCCCCCGCGCGTCTCAGCGACCGAAGCCCGCACAAGGCGTGATCCGGCTACCAGGACCTTCAGGGAGGTTCGGAGCGACCGGCCGCTTCCGCGTCCCGCACTCGCTCCAACAAGAAGAACATTAGTGTGATTCGGCGGGAAAACCAAATCGAGGTGGCCGGCTAGTGGATCAGCAGTGCCGCATACGCCGAACCGCCTGCCAGGGCAGCGAAAAGCAGTGAGATCCCGGCACGCAGAGAGCCCTCGCCGGTGTCGCCGTAGTGGCGGCCGTCCTCCGAGTGATAGGCCAGCTTGAACCCGGCGTACCCAACACCCAGAACCACTGCAAACCGGATCATCGACCCCTCCCTCACGTCAAGACAAAGTTACAGCTGTACGACACTCAGTGCCCCTTGTTCCACCACCTACACGCCAGTCGACGCCGAGTGCCACTCCTCCGACGGGGCGCACTTGATCGAGGCGGATTTCCGCGAGCCGCGCGGCGCCACCTCCGACCAGAAACTGGCCCTCTCCGACCGTCAATTCGCCGGACTGCCCCCCGAACGAGCTGCTGTCCTGGAAGCGGAGGGTCGCCGAGAAGCAAGCGGGAGCGGACCCGCCGGCTGATCTCCGACAAGCGCTCATCGGGGCTGCTGCCCTTCGGGCCGATGATGTCCGGCGGCTCAACTCTCCCTCGCGGGGTTCACCCCCTCCCATAGCAGGGGGTGAACCCTCAGAAGAGGAGGGGAGCCCCGCCAGGGTGCGAAATGAGGCCGCCGCTGCGGACCGAGCGGGCGCCTGGCGGTACGCACGTGGACAAACCCACAGTCTGCAGAGACCAGCCCCTCGCAGACTGTGGGTCCGCCCCAGCGGAGAAGATCGCGTCCCGCCGAGATCACCGCACTCGGCGTGGCCAATACGGCGTGCCGTTCGTGCTGCTCGAGGAGGACGCCTTGCTGTCGGCCGACAGCAACGCCGTACGGCGTGAACGAGGGACGACCGTTCCGCAGCAAGCTCAGCAGTCGGGCACCACTCGTCTCCCGATGACCGCACCGCGTCCACACCCAGGCCAGCCACCACCTCGTCGTACAACGCTCTGCGGACCGCAATTCATCCTCGACCGCACGTCTCTTACCGTGCCGGCACCCCTCCGGACTCGCCGTCGGAGGTCTCACTTCCCGTCCCGACGCGACGGTGAACGCCTAAGTCGGCTCTGGGGGGCGCGGTGATCGGGGAGCGCGCGGTGCGCGCACTCGCGTATCCGACGTGGGCTCCGCGCAACCCTTGTACTCCGGCGGCAGGCCGACCTCCTCAGGGCCCGGGGTGAAGTGGTTACACCCCGGCCGCGGAGCCTGATTGGGTGAATTGGGTGTGGTAGAGGAGGGCGTATTCGCCGTCGGCGGCGAGTAGTTGGTCGTGGGTGCCTCGTTCGACGATGTTGCCGTGGTCTACGACGAGGATTTGGTCGGCGTTGCGGACTGTGGAGAGGCGGTGGGCGATTACCAGGGAGGTGCGGCCCTCCAAGGCGGTGTCCAGGGCTCGTTGGACGGCTACTTCGGACTCGGAGTCGAGGTGAGCTGTTGCCTCGTCGAGGACGACGATCTGGGGTGCCTTGAGGAGCAGGCGGGCGATCGCCAGGCGTTGCCGTTCTCCCCCGGACAACCGGTGACCGCGATCGCCGACGACTGTCTCCAATCCGTCGGGTAAGGAGGAGACGAGGTCCCACACCTGCGCCGATCGGAGAGCGTCGATCATCTCCTCCTCGGTGGCGTCGGGCTTCGCGTAGGTCAGGTTTGCCCGGATCGTGTCGTGGAACATGTGGGCGTCCTGCGTCACGTACCCGATCGTGTCGTGCAGCGACTGCAGAGTCACCTCGCGGACGTCATGACCGCCGACCTGCACCGAGCCGCCGGTCACGTCGTACAGGCGGGCGACCAGGTTGGTGATGGTCGTCTTGCCGGCGCCGGAAGGACCGACAAGCGCGACCATCTGGCCTGGTTCGACCGAGAAGCTGATGTCCTCGAGAACCTGCGAGGAGGCTCGCTTGTCGAGCACCGCGACCGACTCCAGGCTGGCCAATGACACCTGCTCGGCCGTCGGGTAGGCGAAGGAGACGTGGTCGAAGGTGACCGTCGAAGCATTCCTGGGAAGCGCTCGTGCGTCCGGCGCATCCTTGATCATCGGCTCGAGGTCCAGTACTTCGAAGACGCGCTCGAAGGAGACCAGCGCGGTCATCACGTCGACCCGGACATTCGACAGCGCGGTCAACGGACCGTAGAGCCGGCCGAGCAAGGCGACCAGCGCCAAAAGGGTTCCGACGGTCAGGGTTTCCCGGACCGCCAGGTTGCCACCCACGCCGTACACGAGTGCGGTGGCGAGCGCCGCGACCAGGGTCAGCGCCGTGAAGAAGACCCGGCCCAGCATCGCGATCCGGATCCCGAGGTCGCGCACCCGTCCGGATCGGACACCGAACTCGCGGTTCTCGATCTCCGGCCGGCCGAACAGCGTCACCAGCAACGCGCCGCCGACACTGAACCGCTCGGTCATCGCCGTCGACATCTCCGCGTTCAACTGCATCTGCTCGCGGGTCATCGCCGCCAGTCGGCGACCCAGGTAACGGGCCGGGAGCAGGAAGACCGGAAGCAGCAGGATCGCGACGACGGTCAGCTGCCAGCTCAGCACCAGCATCGCGCCGACCACGAGGATCAGGCTGATCACGTTGGAGACCACACCCGACAGCGTGGAGGTGAACGCCTGCTGGGCGCCGATCACGTCGCTGTTGAGCCGGGACACCAACGCGCCCGTCTGGGTGCGGGTGAAGAAGGCGACCGGCATCTGCTGCACGTGCGCGAACACCTTCGTGCGCAGGTCGTAGATCAGCCCCTCACCGATCCGCGCGGAGAACCAGCGCTGCATCAACCCGAGCGCTGCCTCGACGACGGCGAGCAGCGCCACCACGAGCGCCAACGCGGTCACCAGCCGCGCGTTGCCTTTCGTGATGCCGTCATCCACGATCTTCTTGAACAGCAGCGGCGAGGCGATCACCAGGAACGCCGAAAGGATCACCAGCACCAGGAAGACACTGATGTGCAGGCGGAACGGCCGGGCGAATCTCATGATCCGCCGCAGCGTGCCCTTGGTCAGTTTTCGGTCCAGGACCGAAGCATCCTGTCGGCGCCAGCTCCCCGCTCCGCCGCCCATGCGCATACCCGATGACATCCGGTCCCCTCCCTGCAGCTAACTCGTCAACCTTGAGAACACTTGAGGTCTGCGAAAGCTTCCCGCGGCCCCAGCGTCACTCAACCGAACGCGGCGATCAGTTCCTTGAGCCGCCGGCCCTGAGCCTCCCGCTCAGCGGCAAGCTGATCGGCGTACGGGCGATCAGCAGCGCCCAGCAGCAACGCCTTGGTCTCCCGGACGGCACCGACCAGCGGTGACATCACCGCTTCCGACAGGTCCTTGACCGTCGCGGCCAGCTCGTCAGCCGGTACGACGATGTTCGCCAGGCCGAGCTGGAGTGCTTCGTCGGCCTCCACCCAGCGGGACGTCACGCAGATCTCCAAGGCGCGAGAGTATCCGACGAGCTGGACCAGGGGCTGGGTGCCGCCGAGGTCGGGAACGAGGCCCAGCTGAGGCTCCCGCATGCTGAACTTTGCGTCCGGGGTGATGACCCGCAGGTCGCAGGCCAGCGCGAGCTGGAAGCCGGCGCCGACGGCGTGGCCCTGGACGGCCGCGATGCTGACGATCTCCGGCTTGCGCAGCCAGGAGAAGCCGGCCTGGAAGTGCGAGATCAGCTCGTGCAGCTCGGCGTCCGGCTTCGCGCCGAGGGTGAGCAGTGGCTCCTGACCGTCGACCGGCGGGCCCATCATCAGGTTGCGGTCGAGGCCGGCCGAGAACGACAGCCCCTCGCCCGACACGACGACGACGCGCACGTCGCCGGGCAGCGAGGCGCCGAAGTCCGACAACGCTGCCCACATCGCCGGCGTCTGTGCGTTGCGCACGTCCGGCCGGTCCAGCACCACCCGGGCAACAGGCCCGTCCACCGTCAACCGCAGTCCGAGATCCGTCATGCCATGGAACATACGCGACTCATCGGTAATTCAGCTGCGGCCCTTCTCACCCGTGGAAAAGGTCAGGCAAGCTCACCTGTGGAAAAGGTCAGGCAAGCGAAACCAGGTCGGCGTAGTCGTTGGTCCAGAGGTCCTCTACGCCGTCGGGGAGCAGGAGCACCCGTTCCGGTTCGAGGGCCTCAACCGCGCCCTCGTCGTGGGTGACGAGGACGATCGCGCCGGCGTACGAGCGGATGGCGTTCAGGACCTCGGTGCGGGACGCGGGGTCCAGGTTGTTGGTGGGCTCGTCGAGAAGCAGGACGTTCGCGGCCGAGACGACGAGGGTTGCGAGAGCCAGCCGGGTCTTCTCGCCACCTGAGAGGACCCGGGCGGGCTTGTCGGCGTCGTCGCCGGTGAACAGGAACGAGCCGAGGACGCTGCGCGCCTGGGTCTCGTTCAGATCCGGGGCGGCGGTCTTCATGTTCTCCAGCACGGTCCGGTTCACGTCGAGCGTCTCGTGCTCCTGCGCGTAGTACCCGAGCTTCAGTCCGTGCCCGTCGATGATCTCGCCGGTGTCCGACTTCTCGATCCCGGACAGCACCCGCAGCAGGGTCGTCTTCCCAGCGCCGTTCAGACCCAGTACGACGACGCGCGAACCGCGGTCGATCGCCAGATCCACGTCGGTGAAGATCTCCAGCGACCCGTAGGACTTCGACAGCTCCTTGGCCATCAGCGGCGTCTTGCCGCACGGCGCCGGGGTCGGGAAGGAGATCTTCGCGACGCGGTCGGACATCCGCTCGTCCTCGAGCGAGGCCATCA
Organism: Kribbella sp. NPDC006257; assembly: GCF_040613535.1. Lineage (NCBI taxonomy): Bacteria > Bacillati > Actinomycetota > Actinomycetes > Propionibacteriales > Kribbellaceae > Kribbella > Kribbella sp. NPDC006257. The sequence continues at coordinate 131,428 of NZ_JBEXSJ010000023.1, read as the reverse complement.
GCTTCTCGGCCCGCTTGAGCATCCCCTGGGCCGCGGTCGCCTTGGTCGCCTTGGCGCGCATCTTGTTCGCCTGGTCGATCAGCTGGGTGGCCTTCTTCTCCGCGTTCGCGCGCTCGCGCTTGCGGCGGCGTTCGTCGGTCTCCCGCTGCGTCAGGTACGCCTTCCAGCCGACGTTGTACACGTCGATCTCGGCCCGGTTCGCGTCCAGGTGGAAGACCCGGGTGACGGTCTCCTCCAGCAGGTTCACGTCGTGGCTGATCATGATCACGCCACCGGGATAGCCCTTGAGGAAGTCCCGCAGCCAGACGATCGAGTCGGCGTCCAGGTGGTTCGTCGGCTCGTCCAGGAGCAGCGTCTCGGCCTGCGCGAACAGGATCCGGGCGAGCTCGACCCGGCGCCGCTGACCACCGGACAGCGTGCCGAGCGGCTGACCCAGCACGCGGTCGGGCAGTCCGAGGTTCGCCGAGATCCGGGCAGCTTCGGATTCCGCCGCGTAACCACCGGCGGCGTGCAGGTCCGCCTCAGCGCGCTCGTAGCGGCGCATGCCCTTCTCGCGGGTCTTCTCGTCCGCGCTGGCCATCGCCTTCTCGGCGTTGCGCATCCGGCGGACGACCTCGTCGAGTCCGCGCGCGGCCAGGATCCGGTCCCGGGCCAGCATCTCCAGGTCGCCGGTCCGCGGATCCTGCGGGAGGTAGCCGATCTCGCCCGTGGAGGTGACCGAACCGCTGGCGGGCAGTCCCTCACCGGCCAGGATCTTGGTCAGCGTCGTCTTGCCTGCGCCGTTGCGGCCGACCAAGCCGACCTTGTCACCCGGCTGGACCCGGAAAGAGGCAGGCGCGAGCAGTTGTCTGGCCCCGACGCGTACCTCGAGGTTGGAGACAGTGATCATCGCGGGCAGGCGTCCTCAGGGTCGGGGAAGGTCGAGTAGCGGGTCGAAAGCGCAGCGTCAGAAGACGGCAGGATCCCCCGCATCGGGTACTAGTGTATGTGCTGTGAAATTCAATCCTGACGCCGACTTGGACAGCAGTGGCGTCGAAGACACCCGGGGCAGTGGTGGCGGTGGCGGCGGTCTACTGCCCGGCGGGATGGGGATCCCGGTCGGTGGCGGGATCGGCGGCATCATCCTGCTGGTCGTCATCTTGTTGCTGAACGGCGGCCTGCCGGGCGTCGGAGGCGGCGGCAACGACCAGCCGGTGACGCAGAACACGGCGCCGGGCAACCTGTCCTCGTGCAAGAAGGGCGCCGACCTGTCGTCGAACCCCGATTGCCGGTTCGTGCTCTACCAGAACTCGATCGAGAACTTCTGGGCCGCCGAGCTCCCGCGCCGCGGCAAGAAGTACTCGAAGGCACCGCTTCGGGTCTTCGACGGCTCGGTGAGCACCGGCTGCGGCCCCGCGACCAGCGCGGTCGGCCCGTTCTACTGCCCGCCGGACCACCGGGTGTACCTCGACATCGGCTTCTTCCAAACGCTGGAGAAGGAGCTCGGCGCCAAGGGCGGCAACTTCGCCGAGGCGTACGTCGTGGCGCACGAGTACGGACACCACATCCAGAACCTGTACGGCATCCTCGACCGGATCAAGACCCGCGAGGGCCCGACGTCGGACTCGGTCCGCTCCGAGCTGCAGGCGGACTGCCTGGCCGGGATCTGGGCCAACCACGCGACCACGGTGCCGGACAAGAGCGGCCGGCCGTTCATCAGCGGGCTCACCGAGGACGACATCAGCCGCGGGCTCGACGCGGCCGCCTCGGTCGGCGACGACCGGATCCAGGAGAAGACCCAGGGCCGGGTCTCCCCCGAGAACTTCAGCCACGGCACCGCCGAGCAACGCATGAAATGGTTCAAGACAGGGCTGGACTCCGGCGACATGACCAAATGCGACACCTGGTCCGCCAACCCACTCTGAAGAAAAGAAGGAGGGAGGAAGAGGAAGGCTAAAGGGACGGCTCGGGTTCGCTGATCTGGATTCGGATCGCGCGGGCGTCCTGGCCGGCCTGTTCGAGCACCTTCTGCTTGGGATCGGCGACGCCGAGGAACGGCGGCCGCACCAGCGGGACCAACTGCTTGAGCCGGGGATCCTCCAGCACGGTGTCGATCGCCTTCCGGTCTCCCCCGCAGACCAGTACGTCGAGCTTCGCCGGCGCCAGGATCCGTACGGCGACCTCGGTCGCCGCCGCGAACGCCTCGCGCGCCTGGTTGTCCCTTCTCCGGGCGAACCGCTGCTGCGACCAGCCACCGGCCTTGGTGGTCCCCTGGACGTGCCGGGATCCGACCTTCGAAGCCTCCAGCACTCCCCCGGCGAACACCCCGGCCCCGTACCCACCTCGCCGGACCAGCAGCAACCCGATCCGCCGCTCGGCCAGCACATGCGCGACGAGTCCCTCCGGCGTCAACTCCTCCAACGGCCCGAACGGCACCTCGATCTCCGCCACGGCGCCGTCAGCACCCGACGCGATCAGTCGCGCGGACGTCACGTCGTACGAGGTCTCTCCGTGGCGTTCGGTGAAGCCCGCCAGCCAGCGCTCGAGCCGCACAGGAGCAACAGAAAGAATCCGGGTCACGCTGCCGACGCTAACGCACTCGTCAGAAGATCATGGTGACGATGGCAACTATGCCGATGACCACGATCAAAGCGCGCAGGGCGACCGGCGGGAGTTTGCGGCCGTAGCGAGCGCCGAGGAAGCCGCCGATGGTGGATCCGACAGCGAGCAGCGCGGCGGCCACCCAGTCGACGTGGGCGACGATGATGAAGAGCACGGCGGCGATCGAGTTCACCACCGTGGCGAGGACGTTCTTGAGGGCGTTCATCCGTTGCAGGTTGGCGTCCATGCCGATGCCCAGGATCGCCATCAGCAGAACGCCCTGCGCCGCGCCGAAGTAGCCGCCGTACACGCCGGTCGCGAAGACCGCCGGGATCACCCACCAGGCACCGCGATGCGCGTGATCAGGAAGGTTGATCCGCTTCGAAAGCCACGGTTGCAGGGCGACCAGAACACAGCCGAGCAGGATGAGGCCAGGGACGACTGCCTTGAAGGCGGTGTCCGGGAGTTTGAGCAGCAGTACGGCGCCGACGATGCCGCCGACCAGCGACGCCGGGATCAACCGGATCAACCGGCCGCGTTGGCCTTCGAGTTCGCGGCGGTACCCGATCGCGCCGGCCGCCGTACCGGGTGACAGGCCGACGCTGTTGCTGACATTGGCCAGCACGGGCGGGAGGCCGACAGCGAGCAGCGCCGGGAAGGTCAGCAGAGTGCCCGAACCCACCACCGCGTTGATCGTGCCCGCGCCTACTCCCGCCACCAGGACGAACAGCGCCTCGAACCATGTCATCGCTGCCAGACTCTACGCACCAGACACGTCCCGTGCTTGCCGGTCCGATCAGTGAACGCTCGAGTGCCGTGAACATCACACGACCCGGCTCGAGCGAGCCGGGTCGTGTGGCGTTACGTAGTACTGGCGGTCAGCGCTCCTGCGAAGGACCGTCCTGCACCGGCGAGGTCTGCTCGGGAGCAGAGGTGACCGCCGGCGGCGGTGGCTGCTGGCTGCGCGAACTGACGGCAGCGTTCTGCGCCGCAGCGATCGCTTCCTGTACTGCGTTGTCGGCCTCGGCCACCGCTGCGTCGGGAGTGACCGACGAGCCGCCACCGCTGTCGACCTCGACGGCGTGCGAGTCGCCCAGGTCCGGCTCCGGGAACGGGCCTTCGGCCTTCTGGGTGATCCCGGCGATCTGGCCGACGGCGCTGCCGAGACCCTCCATCGCCTTACCGATCTCGCTGGGGATGATCCACAGCTTGTTCGAGTCGCCTTGAGCGATCGACGGAAGCATCTGCAGGTACTGGTACGCGAGCAGACCCTGGTCCGGCTTGCCGGCGTGGATCGCGTTGAAGACCGTGGTGATGGCCTGCGCCTCACCTTGTGCCTTCAGGATCCGGGCCTCCCGCTCGGCCTGGGCCCGCAGGATGCGGGACTCCCGGTCACCTTGCGCGGTGAGGATCGCGGACTGCTTCTGGCCTTCGGCCGAGAGGACGGCGGACTGCCGCATACCCTCGGCGGTCAGGATCGCGGCGCGCTTGTCACGGTCGGCGCGCATCTGCTTCTCCATCGAGTCCTGGATCGACGGTGGCGGGTCGATCGAGCGGAGCTCCACCCGGTTGACCCGGATGCCCCACTTGCCGGTCGCCTCGTCCAGGACGTAGCGGAGCTTCTCGTTGATCTCCTCGCGGCTGGTCAGCGTCTGCTCCAGGTCCATGCCACCGATAATGTTCCGGAGCGTGGTCATGGTGAGCTGCTCGATCGCCTGGATGTAGTTGGAGATCTCGTACGTCGCCCGCACCGGGTCGTTCACCTGGAAGTAGATGACGGAGTCGATCGACACCATCAGGTTGTCCTCGGTGATGACGCCCTGCGGCGGGAACGCGACCACCTGCTCGCGCATGTCGATCGTGTAGCGCACCTTGTCGACGAACGGGGTCAGCAGGTTCAGGCCGGGCTGCAGGCCCACCTTGAACTTCCCGAACCGTTCCACGATGCCCACGGTCTGCTGTTGCACGACCCGGACTGACTTGATCAGTGTGACGACCACCAATAAGGCGACCAATGCCAGCACTATGAGGAACGCGGTCACTTGACCCTCCCACTCGAAGAACCCTCAGGACGGACAGTCTTTCCTATCGACGGGCCACCGACGGCAACGGTTCCCTCACGATCAGATGTCCGTACTTCCGACAGTACTTCGGAGGAGGTGGACCGCAACCGACGCCACTCAGGCTTGGGGAGGATCTGTGTCCTTGGTGGGCTGGTCCAGTTCGGGGTGGTGGTGGGGGAAGGGGTCGCCGACCGGGTACACGACGGCGGTGGCGCCGTCGATGGACATGATCTCGACCCGGGTGCCGGGCGGGAAGGTGGAGACCTCGTCGTACGGGCGGGCCGTCCAGAGTTCGCCGTTGAGTTTGATCGAGCCGCCGCCGTCGGGGTGGATCTCCTTCACGACGACACCGGTCCGGCCGATGACGTGTTGCGAACCGGTCTTCAGTTCACCGCCGTGATGCAGCTTGCGGACCAGCAGTGGACGGATCGCGGCCAGCATCGCCGCCGAGGTGATCAGGGCGACGACGATCTGCAGCCAGAGGAGATGGGGGAAGAAGGCACCCACGCCGGCCGCCGCGATCGCCCCCGCGGCCAGCATCAGCAAGGTGAAGTCGAGCGAAGCGAGCTCCGCCAGACCGAGTACGACGGCGATTCCGAGCCAGGCCGCCCACGCGTTGTCTCGCAGCCAATCCATCAGTTTTCCCGCAGCCAATCCATCATCTGCCAAGCCTATCCGTCATCGAGCCTCCGGGCAGGCCCCTCGACGCTCCGACGCAAGCGATCCCCCCGCGGATTCCTCCCTTACGTCCGAAGAACCGGATCACACGTCCCTCCGGTTCTTCGGACGTAAGGGAGGACGTGAGGACGTCAGAGGGCTCGGGCGAAGTAGCGGCCGTCGGCTTGGCTGAGGCTGAGGGCGAGGTCGAAGGTGTCCGACAGGTTCTGGTCGGTGAGCGCCTGCTCGATCGGCCCGGCGGCGACGATCCGGCCCTTCTTCAGCAGCAGTGCGTGCGTGAAGCCCGGCGGGATCTCCTCGACGTGATGTGTGACGAGCACCATCGCCGGTGCCCCCTCGGCCGTCGCGATCGAGCTCAGCGAACGGACCAGCTGTTCGCGACCCGTAAGGTCCAGGCCCGCGGCCGGCTCGTCCAGCAGCATCAACTCGGGATCCGTCATCAGCGCCCGGGCGATCTGGACCCGCTTGCGCTCCCCTTCCGACAGGGTGCCGAAGGTGCGTTCGCTGAGGTGCCCGATGCCGAGTTCGGTCAGCAACACCTTGGCGCGCTGGTGGTCCTGCTCGTCGTACTCCTCACGCCAGCGGCCGAGTACGGCGTACGAGGCAGAGACGACGACGTCGGCGACCCGCTCCGACTTCGGCAACCGGTCGGCGAGAGCCGCGCTGGTGAGGCCGATCCGCGGCCGCAGCTCGAACACGTCGACCGCGCCGAGGACCTCGCCGAGCAGCCCGGCGACGCCGGTGGTGGGGTGCATCTGGGCCGCGAGGATCTGCAGCATCGTCGTCTTGCCGGCCCCGTTCGGTCCGATCACGACCCACCGATCGGTCTCGTCGATGGACCAGTCGATCCCGTCCAGCAGGACCGCGTCGCCACGGACGATCGAGACGCCGGCCAGCTCCACCACAGCAGTCATGGGCCAAAACCTACGTGGTCGCCGCCGGACGCCGACGCCGACCCTGGTGGTGTCGTCCTGACCGCCGCCGGATGGGAGACTGGACGGCGTGCTCACCACTGCCGCCTCGGTGCGTTTCACCGTCTGGACGAACGCGATGCTGACCGGCGCCTGCGACCCGGACACCGCGGCGGCCAAGATCCTCGGCGAGGACGTCGGCCATCACGTCGCCGGTCTCGCCGCGCATCCCGCGCCCGCGACCCTGCCGGTCGCCCTCAACCTGCTTCGCGCGGCCGGCGCGACCCAGGCCCACCTCGCGCTGCCGATCCCGGGCGACCCGATCGGGCTGGCCGGACCACCGCCGTTCAACGAGGCAGCGCTGGAGACGGGCGAGGCCGTAGTACTGACTGGTGCCGAGATCGGACTCGTTCCGGCGTACGTCGGACCAGCGGTGCAGTGGACCGTCCTGCCCGCCTCCAGTCCCCTGCCCGCGGATTTCGGCGAAGCTGATCGTGGCTTGCGCGCAGCCCTGATCGAGGCGGCCGAGTCGCTCGCGGCGCTCGAAGTGGCGCGCTGGAAGCCCGAGGTCGCGGACGCGTTGATCGACATCCGGCGGATCGGGTCGGGCAAGGGCGATGACCTTGCCCCCGGCTACGAAGCGCGCGCGGTGAAGACGGCCGCCACGGCCCGGCGTTGCCTGGCGATCGCGGACGCCGCGCTGGAGGACGACGGGGCGGCCGTGACCGGCGCGGAAGCGGATGCTCGCCGGCGCGCGTTGCTTTCGCTGGCGGCCGCGGCGAGACGGGCTCTTGTCGCGGCATGTGGACCGCCCACCAACCGTTAACCGGTTGTAGGTAGCGTTCGTGGTGTCATGACTGGACAGGCTGAGTTTCCCATCGACCGCCCGACCCTGCTGGTGACGTTGACCGGCACGGACCGCCCCGGCCTCACTTCCGCCGTTCTCTCCATCCTGGCCGGTCGCGGCCTGGAGGTGATCGATGCCGAGCAGGTCGTCCTGCGGGGCCGCCTCGTGCTCGGTGTGCTGCTCACCGCACCGCGCGATCACAAGGAACTCAAGAAGGATCTCAAAGCCCTTGCCGAGGGCCTCGACGTCGAGATCGACGTGAAGAAGGGCTTCGGCGACAACGAGCCGCGCCGCAAGGGCCGCACCCAGGTGACCGTGATCGGCAGCCCGCTGACCGCCAAGGGGTTCGGCGCGATCGCCGGCCGGATCGCCGACACCGGCGCCAACATCGACCGGATCAGCCGGATGGCGCGCTACCCGGTGACGGCGATGGAGATCGCGGTCTCCGGTGCGGATCCGGACTCGCTGCGGGCCGTGCTGGCGCTCGAGGGCGTCAAGCAGGGGCTCGACGTCGCAGTACAGGCCGGTGGTCTTTACCGGCGGGCGAAGCGGCTGATCGTGATGGATGTGGACTCGACCCTGATCCAGGGCGAGGTGATCGAGATGCTCGCCGAGCGGGCCGGCCGGCTGGAGGAAGTTGCCGCGGTCACCGAACAGGCGATGCGCGGCGAACTCGACTTCGCCGATTCGCTGCGGCATCGGGTCGCGGCGCTGGAAGGGTTGTCGGCGTCGGCGCTCGACGACGTGCACCGGGCGATCGAGCTGGCGCCGGGAGCGCGGACGCTGGTCCGGACGCTGAAGCGGCTCGGGTACCAGTTCGCCATCGTGAGTGGCGGGTTCAGCCAGATCACCGACAAGCTCGCGGCGGATCTCGGGATCGACTACGCGGCCGCGAACGTGCTGGAGATCGTCGACGGCAAGCTCACCGGCAAGGTCGTCGGCGACATCGTCGACCGGGCCGGCAAGGCGACCGCACTGCGCCGCTTCGCGGAATCATCCGGTACGCCGTTGTCGCAGACGGTCGCGATCGGCGACGGAGCCAACGACCTCGACATGCTCGCCGCGGCGGGACTCGGAATCGCCTTCAACGCGAAACCGGTGGTCCGTGCGGCCGCCGATACGCATGTCAGCGTTCCGTACCTCGACACGATCCTCTACCTGCTCGGCATCAGCCGCGAGGAAGTCGAAGCCGCCGACGCCGCGAGCAACCCCAGCTAACACATTTGCCGGGGACAACGGTCTGGGCGAGGATCGGGATTATGCCTGATGTGGTGGTACCGGACGGATACAGCAGTCGTGCAGCAACCGATGCGGATGTCCCGGCGATCCATTCGCTGGTGACCGCCACTGAGCGGGCTCTGCACGGCGAGGCAGAGACCGGGATCGACGCGATCAAGGCGGTGCTGTCGCGGCCCGGGTTCGATGCCGCGGTGGACTCGGTTGTCGTCCACGACGCGGCCGGGCAGTTGGCGGCGTGGGCGTGGCTGAACCGGGGCAAGCGGGCGCAGATCGACGTGTCGCCGGATCATCGCGGGCTCGGGATCGGGTCTGCCTTGCTGGATTGGGCCGAGGCGCGGGCCATCGAGGCGGGGACGACGGACTGGATCGCGCAGATGGTCGACGACCAGGACCTGGCCGGCGTCGAGTTGGTGCGCGCCCGCGGGTACGACGTACTGGCGGTCAACTGGCAGCTCGAACTTCCGATGGACTCCGAGCCGGTGGTTCCTGCGCTCCCCGACGGGATCACGGTCCGGTCGTTCGAACCGGGCGATGCGGCGCGGACGCATCTGCTGATCGAGGACGCCTTCGACGAATGGCAACCGCGGCGCAAGTCCTTCGAGGAGTGGTCGGCGATGCTGATCGAGCGGTCCAGCTTCGCGCCGTCCTTTTCGCCACTGGCCTTCGCAGGCGACGAGGTGGTCGGCGCCGTGCTCTGCCTGGACCTCCCCGACTCCGACGAGGGGTACGTCGAGCAACTCGCCGTACGACGCGATCACCGCGGCAAAGGCCTAGCCCGAACCCTCCTCGCGATCGCCCGCCAGTCCTTCTACCACCAGGGCAAGCGCAACCTGACCTTGTGGACGCACTCCGATACCGGCGCGCTGGCGATGTACGAGCGGCTCGGTATGAGCGTGCGCCGGAGTACGACGATCTACCGCGGCGGACCCTTCACCGCTTGATCTGATCCGGCGCGGGCTCAGAGATGAACACCGAGTCACCGAAGTTGCTGAACGCGATCGAGGACCTGTCGCTGCCGACACCGTAGTCGAGTTGGCGGAGCAGGCCGTCCCGGTCGACCACAGCGGTGACCGGGAGCAGCTTCTCGTCTTCAGGGATCTCGCCCGTCAGGTAGTCGCCGAACGCCTTGGCAGCGACGGCCTTCTTGACGTCGAGGACCATCGCATACTTCGTCGTTGGCACCCGATCGACGACGGGGCCGGAGGTGGTCACGAACCTCGTCGCGTAGGGAGCCCCGGCCAGCAACCGCGGGGTCTGGACCTGGACGAGGTAGGCCTTGATGAGCGCACTGGTCAGTGCATCGAGCCCCTTCGCCTTCGGGTTGTACTTCTTCCACTCAGTCGAGTCGCTGTTCAGTGGACCGTCCTGGTAGTAGTACTGACCGGCGACACCGACTACCGACCCGTCGTCGCTACTGATCGAGAAGTCCTGTTTCGCGCCGTTGTACTTGACGGTGGCCGTGACCAGGAAAGACTTGTCAGAAGGGTCCGTCAGCCTCATCCGGTACGTGCCCTGCTTCTTCAGCGCTGCCTGAACCTTCTGGCCGATATCTGCCCGCGTCAGCACGACCGGAGCCGGGGTCGGCGTCGGCTTGCTGACAGCGCTGGCCGTTGGCGCCGGAGTACCGGATTCCGGCGTGCTGCCGCAGGCTGGTAGGAGGGCGACTGCGGCTGCGGTCAGTGGGATGAGGAGCTTGTTCACAGGGCTAGTTGGCGATCTGTTGTTTGGCGGGAGGGGTGATGACGGCCTTGGTTCCGAAGTCGGTGAAATCGACTGAGAACGCGTTCTCGCCGGTGCCGTAGCTGAGCTCACGAGGCAGGCCGTTGGAGTCGAGCGTGGCGCTCACCGGCAGCGTCTTGGCCTGCTCGGCTTCTGTGGCGGACAAGAAGGGGCCGTACACCTTCTTGTCGGCGGCCGCCTTCTTGAGATCGATGAGCATCACATAGCGAGTCGTGGGCACTGCACCGACGGGCATCCCGGGCGAGATGGCGAACTGGCTCGAGTACGGCGCCCCGTCCAGCACTCGCGCCGACTGGACCAGCTTGCGATAGAGCACGATGAGCCCGTTGGTGGTCTTGTGCCCTTTCGCGTTGAGGTCGCCCTTCGTCCACTTGGCCTTGCTCGACAGCGGGCCGTCCTTGTAGAAGTACTGACCGCCGACGCCGATGACCGACCCGTCGGAACCGCTCAGCGAGTAGTCCTCGCGAGCACCGGTGAATTTGACCGTGGCGGTGAGCTTCTCATCCGGGTCGTACAGCCACCTGATCGTCATCCGGTACGTGCCCTGCTTCTTCAGCGCGGCCTGGACCTTCTGGCCGATATCTGCCCGCGTCAGCTCGACCGGCGTAGGGCTGACGGTCGGCATGCTGGTTGTTTTACTCGCCGTTGGGACAGGTGTAGGTGCCGCGGAATCAGCGCCGCCCCCACACCCGACAGCCAGCACCAACCCCCGCTGCTGGCGAGCGCGATGATGATCTTCTTCACAGGCCGAATCATCGCAGCCGCGACCCGTAACACCCGCACCCGTTGCACCTTGTTGCAAAAAGGAGGGCACCTTGTTGCACAAAAGAAAGGTGGTGCCGAGGCTCCCCAGCCCGGCACCACCAGTCGAGGGGACTACTTGGCCACTTCGTCGATCTTGGGTGCGGCGAGCACGACCGGGTCGCCGAACTTGCTGAAGGTGGAGGAGCCGCCGTCTTCGCCGATGGCGTAGTCGATCTTGCGCGGAAGCGAGTCGCCGTCGAGGAGAACGGTCGCGGTGAGGGTCTTGTCCTTCTCGTCCTTGATGCTCTCGGCGGTCAGGTAGTCGCCGAAGGCGTTCGCCTGGGTCGCCTTCGCCAGGTCGATGGTCAGCTTGTACTGCGTGGTTGCCGCGCCGTCCACCTGCGGACCGGCTGCCGTCTCGAACTTGGTCGCGTACGGCGTACCGGCCAGCAACTGCTGCGGCTGCGCCTGCCAGGCGATCAACCGCATCATCGTCCCGTTCAGCGCGGCGATGCCGGTCCTGTTCGGGTCGTCCTTCACCCAGTGGGTGCCGTCCGCGAAACCATCGCCCTGGCCGTAGAGCTGGCCGCCCACGCCCATCACCGTGGTCTTGTCGGCGGTGATCAGGAACTCCGGCTTGGCCCCGCCCAGCTTCACGTCGGCGATCAGCGTGCTCGGCCCGTCGCCCGAGGTCTTCGACTCGACGTGGAAGGTGCCCTTCTTGGTGAGTGCCTCCTGCGCCTTCTCGCCGAGGTCGGCCTGGCTCAGCGTGGTGGTGCTCTGGTCGGCGGCGGGCTGGGCACTCGGCGCCGGCGTGTTGCCGCAGGCGGCCAGCAGCGCTACCGCGCCGGTCGCGGCGAGCGGCATCAGAAATCTCTTCACAGCGCGGATAATGGCATGCGCAGCCGGTCATCGCGACCCCGATTGCAGTTTCTTGCAGCGTCCGGGCCGGGTCTCGAGCGTCGACCGCCTATTCTTCGGCTATGTCAGAACAGCAGGGTGGGGTGAACGGCGGCGGGCCGGGAGCGTTGTTCGCCATCGGTGGCGCCGAGGACAAACTCAAGAAGCGCATGGTGCTGCAGGAGTTCGTCGAGGCGGCCGGCGGGCCGAAGGCCAGGATCGTGGTGGTGCCGACCGCGTCCGCGCTCGGCCCGGACGTGGTCGACGTGTACTCCGCACTGTTCGCCGCCCTCGGCGCGGCCAGCGTAGTCGGCGTCCGGCCGGAGAACCGGGAGGACGCCGACGACCCGGCCTTCATCGAGCCGATCACCGAGGCGACCGGGATCTTCATGACCGGTGGCAACCAGCTGAAGCTGAGCGGTGTGGTCACCGGTACGGCGTTCGGCCGCGCGGTCACCGAGGCGCATGCCCGAGGAGCCGCCGTCGGCGGTACGTCGGCCGGCGCCAGCATCCTGGCCGAGCACATGATCGCCTTCGGCCGGTCCGGGGCGACCCCGCGGCAGCGGATGAGCCAGCTCGCGGGTGGGCTCGGCCTCGTCCAGGGCGCGATCGTGGACCAGCATTTCGCCCAGCGGAACCGGTACGGGCGACTGCTGTCGCTGGTCGCCCAGTCCCCCGGCCTGCTCGGGATCGGCGTCGACGAGGACACGGCCGCCGTCGTACGGGGGTCTCACCTCGAGGTGGTCGGGCGGGGTGCCGTGACGATCTTCGACGGCAGCCGGATCACGTCGAACGCGCACTATGCGAAGCGCTCCGAGGCCATCCTGGCCTCCGGGGTCGTTCTGCACGTGCTCCCGGCGACCGCGACCTTCGACCTGAAGGCCCGCGCGCTGCTGTCGTACGGTCCGCAGCCGCCGGCCGAGGAGCTCGCCTCGATCGAGGCCGCGGAGGCCGATCTGCGCGCACTGGCCAAGGAGATCGCCGCCGAGGGCGCCGGTCCGGCGTACTACGCGGAGCGCAAGCGCCGCGCCGCCGGGCGGAAGACGGCTGCTGGGAGGAATACAGCAAAGAACGGGGGGGCACCCGTCAAGGCGCGCTCGAGATCGTCGGCCGCCGGTCAGTCCAGACCGGAGGCGACCGAGCCTTTGACGGCCGGCGCCGAACTCAGCAGCCCAGACTCCCCGCCAACAGCAGACAGTGGGACCACCGAATGACCGATACCGCCCCTGACCAGAGCCCAGTCACGAATGCGGCCGCCGCCGACGCCGCCGCTGAGACGCACGGCACACCGAGCCCCGACCTCAAGCTGATCGAGACCCGGGTCTACCGCGGACCGAACATCTGGAGCTACGACCCGGCGATCCACCTGGTCGTCGACCTCGGCTCGCTGGAGAACTTCCCGTCGAACACGATCGACGGCTTCACCGAGCGCCTGCTCGAGTACCTGCCCCGCCTCGACCAGCACCACTGCTCACGCGGTCGCCGCGGCGGCTTCATCGAGCGGCTGCACGAAGGCACCTGGCTCGGGCACATCGCCGAGCACGTCTCGCTGCAGCTCCAGCAGGAGGCCGGCCACGACATGCGGCGCGGCAAGACCCGCCAGGTGCGCGGCGTACCGGGCCGGTACAACATCGTCTACGCGTACGCCGACGAGGGCGTCGGCCTGGCTGCCGGCGAGCTGGCCATCCGGTTCGTGAACTACCTGGTCCAGCCGACACCGGAGTTCGACTTCACCGCCGAGCTGGAGAAGTTCATCAGGACCGCCGAGCGGAGCGCCTTCGGGCCGTCGACCCAGGCGATCGTGGACGAGGCGGTTTCCCGCGACATCCCGTGGATCCGGCTGAACAAGGCCAGCCTGGTGCAGCTCGGCCAGGGCGTGCATGCGAAGCGGATCCGGGCCACGATGACGTCCGAGACCGGCTCCATCGCAGTGGACGTTGCCAGCGACAAGGACCTCACCACCAAGCTGCTCGCGTCGGCCGGTCTGCCGGTACCGCGGTCGGTCTCGGTCCGCGACGTTGAAGATGCTGTCTCGGCCGCGGGCAAGATCGGCTACCCGGTCGTCTGCAAGCCGCTCGACGGCAACCACGGCCGCGGTGTCTGCCTGAACCTGCAGGACGCGGACGCCGTACGAGAGGCCTTCCCGATCGCGGCCGAGCAGTCACGGCGCGGCTCGGTGATCGTGGAGAGCTTCGTCACCGGCAAGGACTACCGCTGCCTGATCATCAACGGGCGGATGGAGGCGATCGCCGAGCGCGTCCCGGCGCACGTGGTCGGCGACGGCGTGCACACGGTGGCCGAGCTGGTCGACATCACCAACGCGGATCCGCGCCGAGGCGTCGGGCACGAGAAGATCCTGACCCGGATCACGGTGAACGCGGCGGCCCGGGAACTCGTCCGCTCGCAGGGCTTCGAGATGGACGACGTACCGCCGGAAGAGACGATGGTGAAGCTGACGCTCACCGGCAACATGTCCACCGGTGGGATCTCGATCGACCGCACCTTCGAGGCGCACCCGGAGAACGTCGAGATCGCCGAGGAGGCGGCCCGGATGATCGGGCTGGACATCGCGGGCATCGACTTCATCTGTCCCGACATCACCCAGCCGGTCCGCGAGACCGGTGGCGCGATCTGCGAGGTGAACGCGGCACCCGGTTTCCGGATGCACACGAATCCGACGGTCGGCGACCCGCAGTACATCGCCAAGCCGGTGGTCGACATGCTGTTCCCGCCGGGGGCGACCAGCCGGATCCCGATCGTCGCGGTGACCGGGACGAACGGCAAGACGACCACCTCGCGGATGATCAGCCACGTCTTCAAGGGGATGGGCCGCAAGGTCGGGATGACGTCCACCGACGGCATCGTGATCGACGAGCGGCTGGTGATCCGGTCCGACGCGTCCGGGCCGAAGTCCGCCCGGATGGTGCTGCAGAACCCGCGGGTCGACTTCGCGGTCTTCGAGGTGGCGCGCGGCGGGATCCTGCGCGAGGGGCTCGGGTACGAGCGCAATGACGTGGCGGTGGTGCTGAACATCCAGCCGGACCACCTCGGGATGCGGGGGATCGACACCCTGGAGCAGCTCGCCGATGTGAAAGCCGTGCTGGTCGAGGCGGTGCCGCGGAACGGGTTCGCCGTACTGAATGCCGATGATCCGCTGGTCCGGAAAATGCGGCGGAAGTGTTCCGGCGAGGTGGTCTGGTTCAGCATCGCGGAGCCGGGCAGCGAGGTCCGCGAGTACATCGAGGGACACTGCCGGCGCGGTGGACGGGCCGTCGTACTGGATCGCTCGGATCTCGGCGACATGATCATCATGAAGCACGGCCGGCGGTCGATGCAGCTGGCCTGGACACACTTGCTGCCGGCAACGTTCGGTGGCCGGGCGATGATGAACGTGCAGAACGCGATGGCGGCGGCCGCGGCCGCATTCGCTGCCGGAGCGCCGTTGCACGACATCCGGCAAGGGCTGCGGACGTTCAACACGTCGTACTACCTCTCCCCCGGCCGGCTGAACGAGATCGAGGTCGACGGCCGCACGGTGATCGTGGACTACTGCCACAACGCACCCGCGATGCGGATGCTCGGCGACTTCGTGGACAAGCTCGGCGAGAGCCTGAGCGCGTCGTCGGAGCTCGGCCGGCCGTCGCGGATCGGTGTGATCGCGACCGCGGGTGACCGGCGCGACGACGACATGCGCGAGCTGGGCGAGGTCGCGGCACAGCACTTCGACGTGGTGATCGTCCGCGAGGACGTTCGGCTGCGGGGCCGGGAGCGTGGAGTCTCGGCCGAGCTGATCAGCGAAGGTGTGCGGGCGGCGATGGAGAACGGTGCTCGCTGCCGGCAGGTCGAGACGGTGCTCGAGGAGCTCACCGCCGTACAGCATGCGTTGTCGCGGTCGAACCGTGGTGATCTGGTGGTGCTCTGCGTCGACCAGCACCAGTCCGTACTGTCCGAACTCGAGTCGGTGTCGCACCTGGCGCAGGCTGGTGCGCGCTCGGGCGACGAGGGCGGCGACCCGGATTTCGTGCAGCCTGACGCCGACGCGGACGACGACACGGACGAGTAGATTTTCCTTACCTGGAAGGGATCTGGGTTTCGGGGAACTTGGTCGCGCGGTCTCTCGTTGGGTTGTCCGTGAAGACGAAGTTGCTGATGGCATGTATCGCTGTCGTCCTGGTGGCATCCTCCTGCGGAACGTCGAAGCAGGAGGATGCTCCTGTGCAGGCGGCCGCCAAGACGCCCGGAGCATTGGTGGAGGATGCCTGGGTGCGGGCGACGTCGGGGGCGAAGGATACGTCGATGACGGCGGCGTTCATGTCGCTGACGAATCCGGGGTCGGCCGACATCAAGTTGATCTCGGCAACTTCTCCGGTCGCCGGCGTGGTCCAGCTGCATGAGATGGCAATGAAGGACGGCAAGATGGTGATGCAGGAGAAGGTGGGCGGTATCACCGTGCCGGCCGGATCGCATGCGCACCTCGCGCCGAGCGGTGACCACGTGATGCTGATGGGTCTGAAGAAGGCGCTGAAGCCGGGCGACGAGCTGCCGCTGACACTCAAGTTCTCGGACGGTTCGACCCACGACCTGACAGTCCCCGTAAAGGCCTTCACCGAAGAAGAAGAGCACTACCACCCGACCCCCACCAATACACCTTGACCGCACGACCTTCCCGGCGGCAGCTCTTCGGGTACGCCGGTGCTGCCGCCGCTGGTGCTGCAGTCACAGGTGGAGCCGTCGCATCACTTGATGAAGACAGTCCGAACAAGCCAGTTAGTCGTGAGATTTCGCCGTACGGGGTGCGGCAAGTGGCGGTCGAGACGGCTTCGCCTAAGCACGCGGAGGTGGTGGCGCTCGATCTGGTCGAGGGGACCGACAAGGCGGCGCTGGGGCGATTGATGCGGTTGTGGAGCACCGATATCGGCGCATTGACCGCGGGTCGGCCGACGCCGGGTGACACTGCTCCGGAGCTTGCCCTCGGCAACGTTGCGGTGACTGTGACGGTCGGCTTCGGGCCGAAGGTGTTCACGGTGACCGGCAAGCGGCCGCGTGGTCTCGATGAACTGCCGGTGATGTCGCACGATCGGCTGCAACCCGCCTGGTGCGGTGGCGATCTGGTTCTTCTGATCGGCGCGGACGACCCGGTGAGCGTTGTTCACGCCGTACGCCGGATGGTCGCCGACGCAGCCCCGTTCGCTCGGCCGGTCTGGCGGCAGACCGGGTTCTGGAACGGGACCGGGAGCGACGGCAAGCCGGTGACGGGGCGGAACCTGTTCGGCCAGGTGGACGGTAGTGGGAATCCGGTCCCGGGAACGCCGGAGTTCGAGCAGACCGTCTGGTCGGATGAGCCGGGGTGGTTCGCGGGTGGAACGACGCTCGTCGTACGGCGGATCAAGCTGAACCTCGATACGTGGGACGAGCTGACCAGGTCGGAGCAGGAACGGGCGGTTGGTCGCAAACTCTCGACCGGTGCACCACTCACCGGGGTCGCTGAGCATGACGAGCTCGATCTGGAGAAGCGGGATGCCGACGGGCGGCTGGTGATCGCCGAGAACGCGCATGCGCGGCTGTCGCATCACTCCACCAACGACGGCCGGCGGATCTTCCGCAAAGGTCTCAACTATGTTCACGACACCGGTGCGAGTCGCGAGTCCGGCCTGATCTTCCTCAGCTACCAGGCAGACATTGCCGGTCAGTTCCTGCCGCTCCTGGCGCGGTTGAACGCCGCCGACGCCCTCAACGAGTGGACCACCACCATCGGCTCCGCCGTCTTCGCCCTCCCACCCGGCTTCCAACCAGGAACCTGGCTAGGCCAGGAGCTCCTTAGCTGAGTCGGCGCAGCTCGGCGCTCCCGGCTACCAATCCCCGGCTGTCTGGGCGAGGAGCTCCTCGGCTGAGTCGGGGCAGCTCCGCGCTCCCGACTTCCAGCCCCCGGCTGTTGGGCGAGGGCTGACTGCTTGGCTGAGTTAGCAGTTGAGGGTGGGGAAGGTGTAGCCCTTGGCGGCGAGGATGGGGAGGAGGCGGTCCAGGGCGGCGATGGTTTGGCTGCGGTTGCCGCCGGCGTCGTGCATCAGGACGACGCTGCCGGGGTGGACAGTCCGCAGGACATTGGCGACGATCGCGTCGGAGCCGGGTTTCGTCCAGTCGAGCGAGTCCACGTCCCAGAGCACCGGCCGCATCCCAGCCGCCTTGATGTCCGCCTTCACCTGAGCGTTCTCAGCGCCGTACGGCGGGCGGAAGCACTTCGACGCGGGTCCGCCGGTGATCTCCCGGTGCCGCTTCGCCGCGGAGATCTTGGTCAGCTGCGGATGCGAGTACGAGTGACTGCCGATCGCGTTCCCGGCCGCGAGGACGGCGTCGTGCAGTTCCGGGTGCCGGTCGACCATCTGGCCGAGTTCGAAGAAGGTCGCCTTCGCGTTGTTGCGGGCCAGAATGTCCAGGATCTGCGGTGTCCAGGCCGGATCGGGCCCGTCGTCGAAGGTGAAGTAGACCACCTTGGCGCCGGCGACCGGCTTCTCCGTCGGGTCCTGGGTCGGCTTCTCCGTCGGGTCCTGGCTCGGCTTCTCCGTCGGGTCCTGGGTGGGCTTGGACGCCGGGTCCTGGGTCGGCTTGGAGACCGGCTGCTGGGTCTGGGTCGACGAGGCGACCTTGACCTGCGGCCGGGCGGCGGCCTCGGACTTCATCATGTTGGCCGCGCCGATCGTGATGCCGACCGCCGCACCGACGGCCACTACTGCGACCGTTCGCGTGAAGACCGTGACGAACTTGCTGGACATGCCCTATCCCCCGTGACTGACGAACCCTTCGTCAGCAGTTGAGACGTCGTCCGGCCCGATTTTGTTGGACGTGGCCCGTGTCACCCTGAGGGTTCGGCCGACGCGTTGAGGGGGGTGAGGAAGGGATGCCGATGACCGACGACGAAGACTTCGACGCGTTCGTGCGCGCGCGGTGGACGACCACCGCGCGGCTCGCCTACGCGCTGACCCTGGACCATCAGAAGGCGGAGGACCTGGCGCAGGAGTCCTTCACCAAGCTCTGGTTCCACTGGCGCAAGGTGCGTCGCGAGAGCCCCGAGGGGTATCTCCGCAAGATCGTCACCACCACGTTCCTGTCCGGTGCCCGGCGAAGGTGGTCGGCCGAGCGACCGACCGAGACCCCGCCCGACACCGCGATCGGGTCCGCAACCGAGCAGGTGGACGACCGGTTGGCGCTGCACGCGGCGATGGGTCGCCTGAGCCCGAAACAACGGGCCGCGGTCTATCTGCGGTATGCCGAGGACCTGTCCGAGCAGACCGTCGCGAATCTGCTCGGCTGCTCCGTCGGATCGGTCAAGCAGCACACCCGGAGAGGGCTGGACGCACTCCGCATCAACACCACAGACCAGTTGGCCGACCTGGCCGGAAGGAACACAGCATGACCGACGACCTGCAGACCAAGTTCGCCGTACTGACCGATGCGCGTCCTGAGCCGTCGGATCCGGCTGCGCCCATCCGGTTGCGGATCAAGCGTCGGCAACGTCGCCGGCGTGGCGCTGCCGCAGTACTGGTGACTGCCGCGGCCGTCACCGTGACGCTCGCCGCCGGCCCCGTACTCGGTGCCTTTCAAGGTGACCCAGGTGGCGGGGGGTTCGCCGCGCCGCCTAGGCCGACTCCGACGCCGGGAGCCGCCCAGCAGCTCCACAAGTTGCCGCCACCCTGGTCGGACAAGAAGTTCACCAAGATGCCAGATGCCAACGCCTACCGGCCCGCTGCCTATTACGTTGCCCAGGGCAAGATTCCCACCGAGAGCTGGGCAATCCTGTCGACGGACGAGAGCTGCCTGGTCGCCGACGAAGGCAGCGCGCAGAGTTTCGGCGTACCGTTCGTCTGTTTCATCCACTGGCCGGCCGGCCGGAAGGCAGACTTCTTCGTGACACAAGGCCACACCAAGGAGAAGAGCACGGTCAAGATCGATCACACCCTCGTTCTGGGTGCGGTGGCGACCGAGGCCCGGAAAGTCCGGATCGTTGCCGGCGGCAAGGCTTACCTGACCGACGCAGTCGGTACGCCGACCACCGACCGGTTGCGGTTCTTCGCCCTCGAGATCCCGCAACGCGACCTCAAGGTCACGTCGGTCACTCCGCTCGACGCCGCGGGCCGTCCGGCACCGGCCCCGAGCAACCCGCCGACCGCGATCAAGTGCCCTGACACCTGCGGCACCGCCACCCCAGGCAACGGCACTCCCTCGAAGTGAAGGTCCGGCCCCTCCTCGGGGAGGGGCCGCTCTTCATGCCGAGGAAGCTCTTCATGCCGAGGCAATCCCCAGGCAACAAGTCGCTGCGAGCCTGGAGGTATGGAACAACTCCGGAGATCTGTCACGGCAGGGATGGCGTGTGACGTCTGCGGGCGGTTGCCCCATCCACACCGCCTGCGCCTGACCTTCGCCAAGCTCGCGGCGATCCTGCCGGTCGAGCTCGCCCTCCACGTGGCCGTGCTCGCGCTGCATCCGCCCTACCTGGCCGCCGTCGCGCTACTCGCGGTGACCACGACCGCCCTGGTGATCTGGGTGGTGGAACCCTCCGCGATGCGGCTGCTCCGGCGCTGGCTGCACGCACCCGGGCACCACCTCCGCCGCCGTACCCGCGACGAGCTGGCCCAGGCACCGTCGTTGTGGCGGATCAGGGTGACCCTCGACGACCGGGCCGGTGAACTCGAGCGGCTCACGCATCGACTCGCCGAACTGGACGCCAACATCCTCGGCCTGCACGTTCATCCGGTCGACGGCGGAGTCCGGGACGAACTGGTCGTCTCGACGCCGGACACGATCGGCCCGGACGATCTGCTGCTGGCCATCGCTGACGGCCGCGACGTCCAGGTCTGGCCGACCACCGCCTTGGCCCTCGTCGACGGGCAGACCCAAGCCCTCAACCTCGCTGCCCGCGTGGTGGCCGATCCCGCCGAACTCCCGCACGCGGTCTCCGAACTGCTCGGCGCTCGGCTGGTCACCGACCAACTCGCGATTGCCAAAGGCCTGCTGCCCGAGGACGGGACGATGCTCAAGATCCCGTCGCCGTGGAGCGGGCTCTTCGTCTTCACCCGGACCGGCGAGCCGTTCACCCCGGCCGAGTCGGCGCGGGCCCACCGGCTCGCCCAGGTCGCCGAGCTGGCGCGCGACCAGGATTGTCTAGACGGACTCGCGCCGGGCCAGTAGACGGCGTTTGGGTTCGGTCCGGTCGATCCAGTCCAGGTCGTCGGACAGCATCGCGTCGTTCCCGCGTTCGTCGTACGGCGTGGGTGGTGGCGGGGGCGGCGGGAGCGCGCGGATCTTCAGCGCGACCATCGGGATCGCCAGCAGCACCGCGACCGTGAGCCAGGGCCAGTAGTTGCGGAGCAGCGGAGCGAACGCCTTGAAGAACGCATCGGTGGCCCGGTTCGCGACGTCATCCGTCGAGCCGCCGCCGTCGATGCTCTTGAGCCCTGCCACCACGGCGAAGGAGACGAGGTAGGTCGCTGCCAACGGCAACCATGAGTACGCCGAGGGCCAGCCTCGCCGCCAGCATGCGACGTACAGGAGCCCGGCGAGTCCCGCACCGACCAGCAGACCATTGAGCTGCCAGATCCAATGCCAGTCAGCGAGCTTGTCGGCCGGGCGCAAGGCGTACCACGCGACCGGCAGAGCCAGCGCGAATGCGGCGATGACCGAACTACGGGTGCCCATGGCACCGAAGAGCCCGCCAATAGCACTTGCCACCAGCAAGCAGATCAGCAACTCCTTCCGGTCAAAGGAGTTGCCGCTCAGCCACCAGGTGCCCGCGGCAACCACCACGACGAGCGGCACGGCGATCCGCAGCCGTTGCACGAGCAGGCCGGCCAGCACTCCACCGGCGAACCCGCCCAGCACGACCAGATCGGTGCGTGGCTCGACGAAGGCGGTCGCGCCATCCGGCAGTCCGGCCAGGTAGGTGGGGCTGAAACCGACCACGAACCAGGCGATCACCGCCGCTGGGACCGACCACAAGTAGCGCACACGACCTCGATCCACCCCTCGGGGCGGAAAGCCTGAGGGGTCAGTGCTGGGCTCGTTCGACCTTCGCCTTCAAGGTCTCCGGGTTATCGACGGTAGCCCCCTCGGACCGCAACCAGGCGTCAAGACTCGCCCGATCCTGCAGAGACATCACCGCGACCACGTCGCCGGCCTTCGCCTCGGCCACCAGCGCCTGGGCGGCCTCGAGCTCGGTCGGGAAGGACGGCACGTCGTCGACACCTACCGAACTGGCACCCTCACGGAAGACCGCCTCCAGCTCCTCCGGCGGCCGGCCACGCAGGTACTCACCCTTATGCCCGATCACCACCCGGTCAGCACCGCGGGCACCGATCGCACCCATCGCGGAGACCATGTCGTCGGCCCGGTCACCCGGCGAACCGAGCGCGAGCAGCAGCCGGCTACCCGGTTCGCGGACACCGTTCATGATCTCGAGCAGCGCTTCGAGGCCGGCCTCGTTGTGGGCCAGGTCGATCACGACGGTGAAGTCGCGCACGGAGTACATGTTCATCCGTCCGGGGTTGTTCTCCCCCGGCGTGAACGAGCTGAGTCCGTCGATCACCGCGGCCCGGGGCAGCCCGAGTCCGAGCGCTGCCGAGGCCGCCGCGAGAGCGTTCTCCACGTTGTAGTGGGACAGACCGGACAACGTCATCGGTACGTCGACGATCTTGAGCAGCGGCTCCGCGTCGCGCGAGTTGTCGAGCACGGTGATGAAGCCGTCCAGCACCGTCGTCGCCCGGCCGCCCTCGTCGAGCACGGTCCGGATCGACGGTGAGTCGGGATCGCGGGAGAAGACCCAGCACTTGGCCGGCGAGCCGAGCCGCATCGCGAACGTCCGCGGGTCGTCGCCGTTCACCACACACCAGCCGCGCGGGCGGGTGATCTTCGTGATGACCGCCTTCACCTCGGCGAGCTGGTCGACCGTGTCGATCCCGCCCAGGCCGAGGTGGTCGGCGGTGACGTTCGTGACGACCGAGACGTCGTTGTACGCGACCCCGACGCCGCGGCGCAGGATCCCGCCTCGCGCGGTCTCGGTGACGGCGAGCTGGACGCCGGGCTGCGACAGCACCTGCCCGGCTCCGCTGGGACCGGAGAAGTCGCCGTACTTGACCAGCTCACCATCGAAGTACACGCCGTCCGTGCTCGACCAGCCGACGTGCAGCCCGGCGGCCCGGCCGATGTGCGCGATCATCCGCGAGGTCGTCGTCTTGCCGTTGGTACCGGTCACCGCGACGACGGGGATCTTCGGCCGCAGGGTCGGCGGCGGATCGCCGGCCGGCTCGTTGCGGACCCGCTCACCGACGCTGGCGACCAGCTCCGGCAGTTCCGCGGCGCCGAACGCGTCGACCACATCGACGATCGCGTGCCCGAGCGCCCGGGCCCGGCCTTCGTGCGCCCAGGGGAAGGCCACGACCAGCCGGTGCACATCGGACTCGGACCGCACCCGTACGCCGATCCGCCCGATCCCCGCCTCGCGGGCGATCCGCCGGACGATGTGCCCGACGACGCGGACCGCGAACCGCTGCCGGAAACCGGAGCCGATCCGGCCGGGCCGGGTGGCACCGAGTCCGAGCGCCGAGGCATAGGCCTTGGCCGCCGGAGCCGGCGCGTCGATCAGGGCGGTCAGGTCGAGCGTGAGCTTGACCGCCGCCCGGCTGAAGTAGAGGTTCGCCCCGTCCAGAACGCGGAGCTCGACCAGTGAACCGGACACGAGTACTAGGCACCCATCGCGTGGTAGCCGCCGTCGACGTGAATGATCTCGCCGGTGGTGGAGGGGAAGAAGTCACTGAGCAGGGCGACGATCGTCCTGCCGGTCGGTTCCAGGTCGGACGGGTCCCAGCCGAGCGGAGCCTTGTCCAGCCAGGGCTCCTCGAACTTCTCGAAGCCCGGGATCGCCTTCGCGGCCAGCGTCTTCAGCGGGCCGGCCGAGACCAGGTTGCAGCGGATGCCCTGCGCACCGAGATCGCGGGCCAGGTAGCGCGAGGTCGACTCGAGGGCTGCCTTCGCGACACCCATCCAGTCGTACCCCGGCCAGGCCACGGTCGCGTCGAAGGTCAGCCCGACGACACTGCTGCCGCGGCCCATCAGCGGTGCACACGCGACCGCCAGCGCCTTCAGGGAGTAGGCGGAGACATGCACGGCCCGCGAGACGTCGTCCCACGGACCTTCGAGGAACTTGCCGCCGAGGATCGTCTCCGGGTTGCCGTAGGCAATGGAGTGCACGACGCCGTCCAGGCCGTCGACGTGCTCGCGGATCGCGTCCGGCAGTCCGGCCAGATGGTCGGCATCGGTCACGTCCAGTTCGAGCACGGGCGGCTCGACCGGCAACCGCTTCGCGATCCGCTTGGTGATGCTCAGCGCACGGCCGAAGTTCGAGATCAGCACGGTCGCGCCTTGTTCCTGCGCGACCTTGGCCGTGGCGAACCCGATCGAGGAGTCCAGGGTGACTCCGGCGACCAGGATGCGCTTGCCGTCGAGGATGCCCACCGGCATGCCCTTTCTAGAGAGTTTGTTAGTGGCCCATACCGATACCGCCGTCGACCGGGATGACCGCGCCGGTGATGTAGCCGGCCTCCTCGGAGGCGATCCAGCGGACCGCGTTCGCGATCTCCTCGGTCAGCCCGAACCGGCCGAGCGGGATCTGCCCGAGGTACTGCTTCTGGGTCTCTTCCGGCAGCACCGCGGTCATGTCGGTCTCGACGAAACCGGGCGCGACCACGTTGGTGGTGATGCCGCGGCTGCCGAGTTCGCGGGCCATCGACCGGGCCATCCCGATCAGGCCGGACTTGCTGGCCGCGTAGTTCACCTGGCCGGGCGAGCCGAGCAGGCCGACCACCGAGGAGATGAACACGATCCGGCCCTTGCGCAGCCGCAGCATCCCCTTGGCCGCCCGCTTGGCGACCCGGAACGAGCCGGTCAGGTTGGTCGCGATGACCGAGTCCCAGTCGTCGTCGGACATCCGCAGCAGCAGCGTGTCGCGGGTGATCCCCGCGTTGGCGACCAGCACCTCGACCGGGCCGTGCTCGGCCTGGATGGTCTCGAACAGCGCCTCGACCTGCTCGGCGTCGGTGATGTCGCACTTGATCGCGAGGAAGCCGTCCGGCGGCGGGCTGCTGTTGTAGGTCACCGCGACCTGGTCGCCCGCCTCCTTGAAGGCGGTCGCGATGGCCAGTCCGATGCCCCGGTTGCCACCGGTGACGAGTACCGATCTCGACACGTCTGCGTCTCCTCACTCAGCTGTACGGCGGATTGCGGGACGAACGCTATCTCAGCCTCCCGGCCGCCGGATCTCAGGCGTCCTCGAGGCGGAAGCCGACCTTCAGGCCGACCTGGTAGTGGTCGATGGCGTTGTCGACGATGTGCCCGCGGATCTGGGTCACCTCGAACCAGTCCAGGTGCCGCAGTGTCTCGCCGGCCCGGCTGATCGCGTTCGTGATCGCCGCGTCGATGCCGTCCTTGGACGTGCCGACGATCTCGGTCACCCGGTAGGTGCGATCGGTCATCTCAGTTCCCCTTCGCCTGGGTGCGCCGCGATCTGGTCCGCGGCGTACCGTTGGTCCTGGTGAGGAGAATAGATGTCGCGACGCAGTGAACGGGCCGGCGAAACGGTCATCTCGGTGACCAGTGCGCAGCCGGGTGCCTCCGCGGACCTGGAGAGCCGGATCGCACGGTATGCCTGGATGATGTCGATCCGCATCGTCTGCTTCGTGCTGGCGGTGCTGACCCCGTCGCCGTGGCGGTGGATCTTCCTGGTCGGCGCGGTCTTCCTGCCGTCGGTCGCGGTGGTGCTGGCGAACGCCCGCAAGACCACCAAGGTGGCCGCGGCGGACTCCTACGTCGCACCGCCGCGACCCGAGATCGGGCCCGACTCTGGGCACGATGCCAGGTCGTTCCGCAGCCCCGATGTGATCCGCGATCCGGGGCCCGATCCCGACACCGAAAAGTGATCTTCGCCGGGACTGGATTCTCACGACTGATCCGTGTCAGAATCTCCCGCGTGCTCTGAAGTTCATGGATGGAATTCAGAGACTTGATGCGGCGTCGGACGGCTCCCCCCGTGGCTGTCCGACGTCGCTTCATTTCCGGCCCGCGGTATTTGCCCAGGCTATTGATTATTGAGTGATCAGGGACAATTGCCGGATGACAGAAGAAGCACTCCCGTCCGGCTGCTCCGCCCGCGGATGCAAGCAGCCCGCCCTCTGGGCGCTGCGCTGGAACAATCCGAGGATTCACACGCCCGACCGGCGCAAGACCTGGCTGGCGTGTGACGAGCACAAGCAGAGCCTGTCCGACTTCCTTGGTCAGCGGTCATTCCTGCGCGAGGTTGAGCCATTCACCGGCTGAAAGGCAGCACCCGCCGGGCGTTACACCGGAAAAAGTAAATTTCCGGTTCAGAAACTTCAGCCGCCGATCGCGGACATCGGGCGTGCCGGTTGGAGGAAGCTCGGATCGGCGATCCCGTGGCCCGGAAGTTTTCCACGCATCGCCTGTCGCCAACGCTCTGCGAGTTCCTCGTCGGAGGCACCCGACCGCAGCGCCGTCCGGAGATCGGATTCGGTCCGGGCGAACAGACAATCCCGCACCTGACCGTCAGCGGTCAGCCGCACCCGGTCGCAGTCACCACAGAACGGCCTCGTCACCGAAGCGATGATGCCGACCGTCGCCGGCCCACCCTGCACGGTGAACGATTCAGCCGGCGCACTCCCCCGCGTCGCCGCATCGACCGGCTCGAGCCCGAACGGCTCACCGAGCAGCTCGAGGATCTCGTCCGCGGTGACCATCGTGTCCCGGTTCCAGCCGTGCTGGGCGTCCAGCGGCATCTGCTCGATGAAGCGAAGCTCGTACCCGTGGTCGAGGCAGAACTGCAGCAGCTCCCCCGCCTGGTCGTCGTTCACCCCACGCATCAGGACAGCGTTCACCTTGACCGGCCGCAACCCGGCGCGCTGAGCCGCTTCGAGTCCGGCGAGTACGTCCTTCAGCCGGTCCCGCCTAGTCATCTCCTGGAAGGTCTCCGCGCGGACCGTGTCGAGGCTCACGTTCACCCGGTCCAGCCCGGCTTCCTTGAGCGCTTCGGCTTGCCGGGCCAGCCCGATGCCGTTGGTCGTCAGCGAGACCTGGGGACGGGGCTGCAGTTCCGTCGTACGGGAAACAATGTCCACGATGCCGCGGCGGAGCAGCGGTTCACCGCCGGTGAACCGGATCTCGTCGACTCCGAGGTGCGTGACGGCTACCGCGACGAGGCGGACGACCTCGTCGTCGGTGAGCAGTTCCGGCTTGGCGAGCCAGTCGAGGCCCTCCTCCGGCATGCAGTAGGTGCAGCGAAGATTGCACCGGTCCGTCAGCGAGACACGGAGATCGGTGGCCACCCGGCCGTAGTTGTCGGCTAGGCCTAGCGGCGAAGTACTCGGCCTGGTCATTTCACCAGGGTACGTGGGTGCGCGTAGGGAGTTTCAGCCGATGGCTTAAGTTCGAAGCGTGTCCCGAACGCTGCTGAACCCCCGGTGGATCCTCACAGCCCTGCTGATCCTCGTGTTGGCCGGCGTGTGCGTGGAGCTCGGCCGGTGGCAGCTGCACCGGCTGGACGACCGCAAGGCTCGCAACGAGGTGACCCGGTCCAACCTGGCGGCCGCTCCGGCACCGGTCGCGCAGATCGTTGGTCCGGACCACGTGGTCGGCCAGCAGCACGACTGGCGCACGGTGGTCGTCAGCGGCCGGTACGACGCCGCCAAGCAGGTCGTCATCCGCTATCGGAACATCGACGACCGGCCTGGTTTCGAGATCGTCACCCCTCTGATGCTGGACGACGGTACGGCGATCCTGGTCGACCGCGGGTTCCTCCCGCGGCAGGGTGCCGAACTCGCTCCCACGAAGATCCCGCCCGTGCCGACCGGTGAGGTGACCGTGACGGGGCGGCTCCGGCGGAGTGAGCAAGGCGGGCACACCACTGGCGGCGTACCGGTCGATGGCACTGCCCGGCTGATCAACGGTCCCGACTTCAGCAAGGCACTCGGTCTCACCTTGTACGACGGGTATGTGGCCCTGGACAAACAGGATCCCGCTTCCGACCAGGCGTTCGATACGCTCCCCGGTCCGGAGATCGACAACGGGCCGCACTTCTTCTACGCGTTGCAATGGTTCTTCTTTGCGCTGATGGCGATCGGCGGGTTGGTCTACTTCTCCCGGCGGGACGTGCAGGATTCCGCTGCCGAGCAAGCGGAACAGCCTTCCGAGACAGTCGCGGTCGACTGATCTCTGCTGCTTGCCATCCGCAACGATGAATCTGTTTGCCGTCGGCATCGACCGGTGACACAGATCGTGGGCACCGGCCGTCGGCGTGTCGGCCGGCCCGGCAGCCGGTACGCCGTACGCAGGCTCGCAGTTGCTGTGAGCCGGTGAGATCGCTGTCCGCCGACTGAGATCGATGCCACCCGGTCCGGCGCGCGACTCAGCGAGACCTGGTGGGGTTTGGCAGGATGGGCTCGTGGACCTCGGATTGCGCGATCGCACCTACATCATCACCGGCGCCAGCGGCGGGCTCGGTTTCGCCACCGCGAAGGCGCTCGCGGCCGAAGGCGCCCGGCTGGTGATCTCCAGCCGGAACTCCGACTCGATCGCCCGGGCGGCGGCCGAGCTCGGCGAGAACGTGGTCGGCATCTCGGTCGACAACGCCGATCCGGAGAGCGCCGAGCGACTGGCCGCGACCGCGATCGCCAAGTGGGGCTCGCTGCACGGCGCCCTGATCAGCGTCGGCGGGCCGCGCCCCGGCACCGCGCTCGACACCGACGAGGACGACTGGCGGGCGGCTTTCGACAGCGTGTTCCTGGGTGGGCTCCGGATCGCCCGTTCGGTGGCCCGGGCCGGTACCGACGACACGTCGATCGCCTTCGTACTCTCGTCGTCGGTCAAGTCGCCGATCGCCGGGCTGGCGATCTCCAACGGCCTCCGCCCCGGCCTCGCGATGGTCGCCAAGACCCTGGCCGACGAGCTAGGCCCCAACGGCGTCCGCGTGAACGGCCTGCTCCCCGGCCGCATCGCCACCGACCGCCTCAAGGAACTCGACGGCAAGGGCGGCGACCCCGAAGCAGCCCGCCGCGCCGCCGAGAAAACCATCCCGCTCCGCCGCTACGGCACCCCCGACGAATTCGGCCGGGTAGCCGCCTTCGTCCTCTCCCCCGTCGCGTCCTACCTCACCGGCGCCATGATCCCCATCGACGGCGGCGCCCTCCGCACCCTCTAACCGGCCCCACGCCGCCGGCCCCCTAACCGCAGGTCCGGACACCTTCCCGTCGCCTCGGACATGGCATGACATGTCCCCACCTCCGGTTTCCTGTCCTGACCCCCGGTCCACTGTCCGGGGGGTGGTGTGGAGTGGGTTACGGCGGGGTGATGCGGTTGCCGGACTCGTCCCAGTGGCCTTCGACTTTTTTCGATGGTTGGACTCGTGGGGGTTCGCCGGGCATTTTGGGGTAGTCGGGGGGCCAGTTGAGTTCGCCGCCCGGGAGGGACTCCCAGAGGTTCAGCAGGGGTGTGAGGTCGTAGGGCTTCTCGTTGATGGTGGCCCAGGGGTCGCCGTCGGCGAGGTAGTCGGGGACCGAGGTGACGTTGAAGGCTTGCGGCGAGGTCGTCTCTGCCAATCGCTGCCAGGTCATCGGGGTCGAGACCGGAGCGCCGGTTCTGGCCCGGACGCTCCACACCGACGCCACGCTGCGGTCTCTCAGGTTCTGGTTGTAGTCCAGGAAAACCGAGGACTCGCCTCGCTCTTCCTTCCACCACGCGGTGGTGACCGCGTCGTCGCGGCGATGCAATTCCCGGCCGAATCCGATCGCGGCATGGCGGACGTCCTCGAAGGTCCAGCGCGGCTCGATCGGGACATAGACATGGATCCCGCGGCTACCGCTGGTCTTCGGAAAACCCTTCAGCCCGAGCTCCTCGAGCAGTTCCCGGGCCACCAGCGCAACGCGTCGTACGTCGGCGAAGGTCGCCTTGGGTTGTGGGTCGAAGTCGATCCTCAGCTGGTCCGGGTGGTCGACATCGGACCGGCGTACCGGCCAAGGATGGAAGGTCAACGTGCCCATCTGCGCGGCCCACACGAAGGCGGCGGGCTCGCTCGGGCACAACTCGTCCAGGGGCCGTCCGTTCGGGGTTGTCACCCGCACCGTCTCCACCCAGTCCGGCGCGCCCTTCGGCAGCCGCTTGGAGTAGAAGCCGTCCCCCTCCTTCTCGGGGGTCGTCAACGTCATCCCCTCGCGGTACCCGCCGGGCCACCGCTCGAGGGCGGTCGGCCGCTCGCCGATGCCGGCCATCAGGACGTCGGAGAGCGAGGCGAAGTAGGAGCAGATGTCCAGCTTCGTCAGGGCCGGGGTCGTCGCGGTGGCCTCGAACAGGACCCTGTCGGGCGACGACACCCGGACCTCACGTTCGCCGACCTGCAACTGCGTTGCTGGAGCCTTAGCCATGCCGGTGACGCTACCGCCCCGCACGGACCAAATGCCGCACCGTCCGGACCGCGGCACCCGAGAAATTCGTCATCACCCTGCGGAAAAGAGAAGTTTTCTCAACCTCTGGCCACCCTAGGTGACTGAGCGGTAACGTGCCTCCACCTCGTTCCTGGGGCGTGAGGCCCCCGGGACACTCTTGAAGGAGCACGAGGATGAATAGATCCGCCTTGCTCGCCGCTGCCACCGCAGTGGCCACTGCAACCGCCATGGGGCTGACCGGAGCCGGTACGGCGTCGGGTGCACCCAAGGCCGACCCCGGCCCGACCCCCGCCGCAGCGGTCGCCCGGGCCAAGGCCGCCATCCCCCAGAACCTGGGCACCCTGCGCGCCACCGGTGCCGACGCGTTCGCCGTACGGGACGTCATCGTCGATGCCGACGGCTCCACCCACGTCCGGATGGACCGGAGCATCGGTGGGCTGCCGGTCCTCGGCGGCGACGTCGTGGTGCACCAGTCCAAGGACGGCGCCTGGAAGGGCGCCAGCATGACGCTGGCCAAGCCGGCGAACGTCAGCCGGACACCCAAGGTCAGCATCGCGTCCGCCACCAGCAAGGCACTCGGCAAGGGATACAAGACCGAGGGCAAGCCGAGTCTGGTGATCGAGGCCCGCAAGGGCGCGCCGCGACTCGCCTACCTGGTCACCACGGTCGGCACCCAGGCCGACGGTACGCCGAGCAACATCACCACCACGATCGACGCCCTCACCGGCGCCAAGCTGATCAGTGAGCAGCACATCGAGACGGTGACCGGCGACGGCAAGAGCCTGTACTCCGGGACGGTGCCGATCGACACCACCGCTGCCACCGGCGGCTTCACGCTGACCGACCCCGTCCGCGGTGGCGGTGTCACCCAGGACGCGCAGAACAAGACCGACTCGATCCTGTGCCAGCTCTTCGGCTTCGGCTGCCCGGTGGCGGTCAAGTTCACCGACGCCGACAACCACTGGGGCACCGGCCTGAACTCGGACCGCGCCTCGGCCGCGGTGGACGCGCACTACGGCGCGGCGACCACGTTCGACTACTACAAGAACACGCACGGCCGGAACGGCATCTTCAACGACGGCAAGGGCGTCCCGAGCCGCGTGCACTACGGCACCAACTACGTGAACGCCTTCTGGGACGGCAAGAAGATGACGTACGGCGACGGCGACAACGTCGTCGCGGGACCGCTCGTCTCGATCGACGTGGCCGGCCACGAGATGTCCCACGGCGTCACCTCGGCCACCGCGAACCTGACCTACTCCGGTGAGTCCGGCGGCCTGAACGAGGCCACCAGCGACATCTTCGGCACGATGGTCGAGTTCTACTCCAACAACATCAACGACCCCGGCGACTACTACATCGGCGAAGAGATCATGAAGGACCGCCCGGCCCTGCGGTTCATGGACAAGCCGAGCAAGGACGGCAACTCGCCGGACTGCTACTCCTCGGGTGTCGGCAACCTGGACGTGCACTACTCGTCCGGGATCGCCAACCACTTCGTCTACCTCGCCTCCGAGGGCAGCGGCGCCAAGAACATCGGTGGTCTGCCGCACGACTCGCCCACCTGTAACGGCTCCACGGTGCTCGGCATCGGTCACGACAAGGTCGGCAAGATCTGGTACCGCGCGCTGACGACGTACTTCACCACCGGTACGACGTACGCCCAGGCCCGGACCGGCACGCTCAATGCGGCCACCGACCTGTACGGCGCCAACAGCCCGGAGCGCGCCGCCGTCGCCGCGGCCTGGTCCGCGGTCAGCGTCAACTAGTCCGCGACTTCGCCGGGTCCTGTCCCACTGGGGCGGACAGGACCCGGCACAGCCGAAGGATCACCCGTGCGGTTCACCGAAGGTTGTGCGGGAATGTCGGTGAGGGGTTGGCGGGACCCGGTAGCGGTGTGAGAATCCGGCGCATGTCTGCCCACAACCGATCACGGCGCCGCCTGGGCGCCCTCGTGATCACCTCCAGCCTCGTCGTACCGGGTGCCGCCGCCATCGCGGCCGCTCCGGCACTCGCCGCCTCGTCCACCGTGGTCATCACCGAGGTGTACGGCGGCGGCGGCAACTCCGGCGCGCCGTACACGAACGACTTCGTCGAGCTGACCAACAACAGCAGCTCCCCGGTCGACCTGACCGGCTGGTCGATCCAGTACGCGTCCGCCGCCGGCACCTCGTGGACCAACAAGATCGCGCTGACCGGGAGCATCGACCCCGGCGGCGTCTACCTAGCCCAGGGCGCGTCCGGCGGAGCCAACGGCCAGCCGCTCCCCGCCGCCGACGCCACCGGCAGCGTGAACCTGTCCGCCACCGCCGGCAAGGTCGCCCTGGTCACCTCCACGACGAGCCTGACCTGTACGACGGGCTGCGCCACCGCGGCCGGCGTCGTCGACTTCGTCGGGTACGGCGCCGCCAACGACTCCGAGACCGCACCGGCTCCGGGCACGTCGAACACCACCTCGGCGACCCGCAAGGACCCGACCAAGGACGCGGACAACAACGGCGCCGAGTTCGCGGCCGTCAACCCGTCGCCGAAGGTGCTCACCGCGACGCCGCCGGACCCGGACCCGATCGACGCCAGGATCCACGACATCCAGGGCGCCGCGCACCGGTCGCCGCTGACCGGCAAGCTGGTCGGCAACGTCACCGGCGTGGTCACCGCGAAGAGCGGCAACGGCTTCTGGTTCCAGGACCCGCAGCCCGACGACAACCCGGCCACCAGCGAAGGCGTGTTCGTCTTCACCAGCTCGGCCCCGACCGTCGCGGTCGGCGACGCCGTCACGGTCAAGGGCACGGTGTCCGAGTTCCGCCCGGGCGGATCGGGTGGCACCACGAACCTGACCACGACCGAGATCACCAACCCGACGGTCACCGTCACCGGCACCGCACCGGTCCCGGCGGCGACCATCGTCGGCCCGGGCGGCCGTGTTCCGCCGTCCACCGTGATCGACGACGACTCCACCGGTGACGTCGAGACCACGGGCACGTTCGAGCCGACCACCGACGGCCTCGACTTCTGGGAGTCGCTCGAGGGCATGTGGCTAGGCATCAACTCCCCTGAGGTAACTGGCCCAACGAGCTCCTTCCGTGAGCTTTCCGTAGTACCGGCTGGTTCGAGTGTGCGGACAGTGCGCGGCGGCATCCTGCTGCAGAAGACCGACAGCAACCCCGAGCGGATCCTGCTCGACGACGTGCTGGCTCCTGTTCCGGACGCCAAGACCGGTGACAAGCTCGCGGCCGCCGACGGATCCCCGATGGTCACCGGCGTACTGGACTACGGCTTCGGCAACTTCAAGTTCCAGGTCACGCAGACGCCGACCGTCATCGACGGCGGCGTGAAGCGCGAGACGACGACGCCCTCCTCTCTCGTGCAGGTCTCGGTGGCGACGTTCAACGTGGAGAACCTGGACCCGTCCGACGGCCCCGCCAAGTTCGACGGGCTGGCCCAGGCGGTGGTGAAGAACCTCGCCTCACCAGACATCCTCGGCCTCGAGGAAGTGCAGGACAATGACGGCGCGACGAACTCAGGGAGCACTGCCGCGGACCTCACCCTGAACACGCTGGCCACCGCGATCGTGAACGCGGGCGGCCCGAAGTACGCCTGGCGCGAGATCGACCCGGTGAACAACGCCGAGGGTGGCGAGCCGGGCGGCAACATCCGGGTCGCGTTCATGTACCGCACCGACCGGCCGGTGAAGTTCGTCGACCGGGCCGGCGGCGGTTCGACCACGCCGACCACCATCACCACCGACCGGTTCGGCAGGCCGCACCTCAGCTCGTCGCCCGGCCGCGTCGACCCGGCCAACCCGGCCTGGGCCGCCACCCGCGTGCCGCTGGCCGGCGAGTTCACCTGGCTCGGCCAGTCGCTGTTCGTGGTGGTCAACCACTTCAGCTCCAAGGGCGGCGACGACCCGCTCTGGGGCCGGTTCCAGCCGCCGGTCCAGTCGAGCGCGCCGAAGCGGCACCAGCAGGCCCAGGCGGTCCGCGGGTTCGTCGACCAGATCCTGGCCAAGGACTCGGGCGCGAACGTGATCGTGCTCGGAGACCTCAACGACTTCGACTTCTCCGAGACCGCGGACATCCTGATCGGTTCCGGCAAGACGAGCTTGATCAGCCTGCCGAAGACACTGCCGTTGCCCCAGCGCTACAGCTACGTGTTCGAGGGGAACAGCCAGATCCTCGACCAGATCCTGATGTCGAAGAACCTGCAGCCGGCGTCGACGTACGACATCGTCCACATGAACGCGGAGTTCCCGGATCAGATCAGCGATCACGACCCGCAGGTCGTCCGGGTGATCCCGCTGCCATCCTGGTACCGGTGACCCTGCTCACAGTGCGATGACGGGAGCCTTACGGCGGCTCCCCTGACTGGGTTCTGCTTGTCGTACCACCAATAATGGAAAGGAGCCGGCGGCCCTTGGGCTGCCGGCTCCTTCGACTGAGGAGGACGCATGACAGAGAACACCCGCCAGTACGCCGTACAGAAGTCCGATGAGCAGTGGCGGGCCGAGTTGTCGCCGGCGGAGTTCCAGGTGCTGCGCAAGGCGGGCACCGAGCGGCCGTTCACCGGGGAGTACACCGACACCAAGACCGTCGGCGTCTACAAGTGCCGGGCCTGTGACGCCGAACTGTTCCGCAGCGAGACCAAGTTCGACTCGCACTGCGGCTGGCCGTCGTTCTTCGCGCCGCTGGCCGAGGACCGGGTCGAGTACATCGAGGACCACGACCTCGGCATGAAGCGCGTCGAGGTCCGCTGCGCCAACTGCGGCTCGCACCTCGGCCACGTCTTCGAGGGCGAGGGCTACGGCACCCCCACCGACCTCCGCTACTGCATCAACTCCGTGAGCTTGTCCCTCAGCCCGGTTGAATAACTAGTGAACTTCGGACTCAGGCCACTAGATGGGGGTGGCGAGGGCTACCGGGTTGCCGTCGGGGTCGGAGACGTAGGCCTGGCGTTCGCCCCAGGGCATGGTGGCGGGGGGCTGGAGGACCTGGTAGCCGGCGGCACGGAAGGTTTCCACGTCGGTGTCGACGTCGTCAACGTAGACAAAGAGTTCGAAACGCGGGGCGGTGCCGACGGTGATGCCTAGCTGGGCTTCGGGCCAATTGGAGTCGGCGATGCCCAGCGAGGACTCACCGCGTTCCAGGCCGACATAGTGCGGGTCGCCTTCGAGTGGGAACTGGTAGCGCGACTCGTAGCCGAGTAGCGCGTAGAACTCGACGGACCTGCGCACGCTGCCGACGTACAGGACCGGGAAGGCCTTTCGCTGGGTGGTCACGCGAGATTGGCGACCAGCTCGCCCAGCTCGGTCCGTTTGCCGGTGTAGAAGGGCACCTCTTCGCGCACGTGCCGCCGCGCGGTCGACGCCCGCAGATCCCGCATCAGGTCGACCATCCGGTGCAGTTCGTCGGCCTCGAACGCCAGGATCCACTCGTAGTCACCGAGGGCGAACGACGCGACCGTGTTGGCCCGTACGTCAGGGTAGGTGCGCGCCATCTTCCCGTGCTCGGCCAGCATGAACCGGCGCTCCTCGTCCGGCAGCAGGTACCACTCGTAGGACCGGACGAACGGGTACACGCAGATGTACGGCCGCGGCTCCTCGTCCGCCAGGAACGCCGGGATGTGCGACTTGTTGAACTCGGCCGGCCGGTGCAGCGCGAACTGCGACCAG
Source organism: Kribbella sp. NPDC006257 (assembly GCF_040613535.1). Lineage (NCBI taxonomy): Bacteria > Bacillati > Actinomycetota > Actinomycetes > Propionibacteriales > Kribbellaceae > Kribbella > Kribbella sp. NPDC006257. The sequence continues at coordinate 95,567 of NZ_JBEXSJ010000023.1, read as the reverse complement.
ATCGGCGCCAGGTGCCGGCCGAGCCGGGAGCGGCGCAGCGCGTGGTACGCCTTCTGCAGAGCATCCGACGTCGGTGCGTGCCACCAGATCATGAAGTCCGCGTCGGCCCGGAAGCCCTCGACGTCATAGAAGCCGCGGATCACCACGTCGTCCGCGGCCAGCTTGCCGACGAGATCGGCCAGCTCGGCGGTGAGCTCGTCGCGGTCCACGTCGCCCAGCGGCGTCTCCACCTTGAAGACCGACCAGAGGGTGTAGCGGATCACGTTGTTCAGCTCGCGCGCCTTCGGCTTCGTCTCGGTCACCTCTCCATTGTCCCTAACCCCAACGAACAAAGCTGCACCCGGGTGGGCGCTAGGGTCGCGCCACAGCCGACTTCGGGGGTCATCATGAGCGTTCCGTACGACGGGCAAGCGGCGCCGCCGTCGGCCGGCGGCCCCTTCGCGGCCGGCCGCGTTGGCAAGACGGCCGCGGTCCGGGTCTGGATCAACGCCATCAGCGGCCTGCTGCTCCCTGTGTCGACCTGGATCACCTACTTCTCGTTCAAGGACGACCTGCAGAGCTTCGACCCGGACGGCTACCCACCGTTCGAGCTGGTCGCCCTGCTCATCGCCGGGATCACGGGCATCGCCGCGGCGGTGGCGTACATCGCCTGGCTACGTCGGGTGCGCGGTAACGCCGAACGCTTCTGCAAGGCGCCGCACCGGCGTCGTCGCGGCTGGCTGATCTGGGGCTGGATCTGCCCGGTCGTCAACCTATGGTTCCCCAAGCAGATCGTCGACGACATCGTCGCGGCCAGCACGCCAACGACCGATCCGCAGGCAGCCGAACTGCCGCGCCTGCGAACAGCGGTGGTCCAGACGTGGTGGATCACCTGGGTCGCGAGCAATCTGATCACCGTTCTCGATCCAGGCAATCTGGCTGGCCAACTGTCCGCCGGCGATCTCCTCCGGACAGCGATCCTGACGACCCTCAGCGGTGCGCTGACCGTCGTCTGCGCCGTCTACGCCGTTCGGGTGATCCGGCTGATCGACAACCTGCAGGCATCGCGACCGTCGGTCGCTTGGTGGGAGATCACTGTCAACGAGGGGACATCATGAGCGTGCCGTACGACGGCGTCGCGCCGGCGCAGGCCACCGGCTACCTGAACGCCGACCGGATCGGCCGGGGCGCCTCGATCCTGGTCTGCGCCGTGGCGGGCTGCCAGGTCCTGGTCACGCTTGAGGGGTGGCGTCAGTACGCCGACTCCAAGGACGACCCGCAGAGCGTCAACCTGGGATCGCTCCGCCCGCTCGACGGGGTCAGCTTCGTCCTCACGCTCGCAGCGGCGACTCTCTTCATCCGGTGGCTTCGGCGCGCCCGGATGAACGCGGAGTCCCTCTGCCGGGCGCGGCAGCGACACGACCGCGGCTGGGTGATCGTGGGCTGGTTCGCCCCGGTCTTCTGGTTCTGGATTCCCAAGCAGATCGTCGACGACATCGTCATCGCCAGTTCGCCGGCGACCCCGCGGGACGCCGAGCTGTTGCCGATGGAGCAGACCCCGGTCGTGCTGATCTGGTGGACCGCCTGGCTCGCAGGCAGTCTTGTCAACATCCCCTACCCGTTCCTCCGGCCCGATCCGATGACCGCTGCCGGCCTCGCCGGATCTGCCGTGTTTACGACCCTGAGCACGGTGTTCACGGTGGTCGCCGCGGTGTACGCCGTACGGGTGATTCGTTACGTCAACGAGCTTCAGGCGTCACGCAGCGTCGCCAGGTGACTCTGCACCTGAGTTGCCGCCTTGCCGGCTGCAGCTACGCAGGCAGCGATGCCTACTCCCCTGTACCCCGCTCCGCACACCGCTAGCCCAGGATGCTCCGCCACTGCCGCTTCAACGCGGTCTACGCGGCCTAGATGACCCACGGCGTACTGCGGAAGCCCACCGCCCCACCGGGTCACCAGAGAGGCGATTACGGGCGCATCTAGTCCTACCGCTGCACGCAGGTCGGCTGCTGCGAGTGCGGTGAGCTCCTCGTCGGAGCGCTGGAGCACGTATTCCTCACCGAGCCGCCCGACCGAACACCGCAGTACGGCGAGATCTCCTCCGGCGTCGGCGCTCCACTGCCACTTCGCGTGCGAGAAGGTCGAGGCCTTGATCGTGTGACCCTCCACCGAAGGCACCAGAAAACCAGAGCCGACTGCTGTCTCCGGCCAGTCCTCCTTGCGAACCGCGAGCGTCACAATCGCCATGCTGGCGTAGTCAATCGTCCCCAGCTCAGTCGAGGCTTGCGGGACCAGCTCCGCCAGCATGCGCGCAGCAGGTGCAGCCGGGACTGCCACGACGACAGCGTCCGCATGCAGGAGCGTTGGCGAGGGCACCGGCCCGAGCTCCAGCTCGTAACCGCCCGGCTGCGCGCCACCCGCCTCTCGCCCACCTCCTGCCGACGTGCGGCTGATGCGGCTTATGCGGCGGACCGTCGCGTTTCGTTGCACCACCACTCCGCGTCCGACCAGGTCCTTCTCCAACGCCTCGATCAACCTGTGGATGCCTCCGCGCACACCGGCAAACACAGGTGCACCCTCGACAGCTCTGCGTTGTCCTAGTTCGCGTAGTTCGGCTGTGGCTGCCAGGAGGCTGGGTGCTGTCTTCAGCTTGGCGAACAGCTCGGGTACTGCGGCCGCCAGGGAGATCTCCTCGGCGCGCCCGGCGTACACACCGCCCAATAGCGGGTCGACCAGCTTGTCAGTGACAGCAGATCCCATGCGCTCGGCAACGAACCGGCCGATCGCCACGTCCTCGGTCAGCGCCGGCTCTACCTTCGATGCCTCGGCCGCGACCTGAGCGGCAGCCTCGGCACCCAGTACGTCGACAGTCGCGTCGGCTGAGGTCGGCACGCCCATCACCGTCGGCGGGATCGCACGGATCCGGTCGCCGATCCACAACCCGGCAGAGGTCGTTGCCGGGTACACCAGGTCGTCAGCGAGCCCGACCGCCTTGATCAGGTCGACGGCTTCGGGACGCCTGGCGAGCACCGACTCGGCGCCGAGATCGATCGGAATGCCTTCCAACTCGGCGCCGGCCAGCTTGCCGCCCAGTCGAGGTGACGACTCCAGCACGGTGATGCGGGGTGGGTTCGGACCACTCGCGAGGGCATGAGCCGCAGCCAGCCCGCTGATCCCGCCACCGACAACAACTACCGACCTAGGCTCCACAGGCCCATCACATCAGACCGCTCGATCGACCAGCCGCCGGGTGTAGCGGAGGTTCGGCCGGCCGTTGAACGTACTTTCGCCGGTCACCACGAAACCGGTCCGCTCGAGGACGCGCTGGGAGCTCTTGTTCTCGAGGCTGGTTCCCGCCCGCAGTTCCGTCAGGCCGTACTCGCGAGCCGCCAGCGCACACACCTCGAGCACAGCGGCCGTCGCCAGCCCACGGCCGGTGACGCGCTCCGCCAGCCGATAACCAAGCTCCGCGGACCCATCGGCCACATCGACCAGGTTCACCCGCCCGATCACGCTGCCGTCGTCCTCCACCAGCACATGGAAGTGCAGGCTTCCCGTCTCCTGGTCATCCACCAGCGCCTGGTGCCGCTCACCGAACTCCGCGAAGTAGTCGTCACCCCGATCAGCAATCCGCCCCGCGAAGTACGCCCGATTCTCCACCTCGAACGCAAGAACGGCCTCCGCATGATCAGCCCGAAGCCGCTCAAGCCGAACACCGGGCGGCAGCTCAGGCACGGGCCGACTTGGTGTGGACCGCTTTGACGATGCGGTGGAGGACTTCGGGGTCGGTGTTGGGGGGGACGCCGTGGCCTAGGTTGAAGATGTGGCCGGGGGCCGACTTGCCTTCGGTGAGGATTCGGTCGATCTCGGGCTCGATGGCTTCCCAGCCGGCGAAGAGCAGGGCGGGATCAAGGTTGCCCTGGACCGGCTTGGGGGTGCCGATTCGGCGTACGGCCTCGTCCAGCGGGACGCGCCAGTCGACGCCGACGACATCGGCGCCGGCCTCGCTCATCAGGTGCAGCAACTCGCCGGTGTTCACGCCGAAGTGCAGCCGCGGTACGCCGTACTGCTCAAGCGCGGCGAACACCTTCGCCGAGTGCGGCTGCACGAACTGCTCGTAGTCGCGCGCCGACAACCCGCCGGCCCACGAGTCGAAGAGCTGGATCGCCGAGGCACCGGCCTCGATCTGCACCGAGAGGTACGCGATCGCCACGTCCGCGAGCCGGTCCGCCAGCGCGTGCCACAAGGCGGGATCGGAGTGCATCAGCGCCTTGGTCTTCGCGAAGTCCTTGCTGGGCCCGCCCTCGACCAAGTACGACGCGACGGTGAACGGCGCGCCCGCGAACCCGATCAGCGGCGTACCGCCCAGCTGCGACACCAGCTGCTGCACCGACTCGGTGATGTAGGTGACATCGGCCGGCGTGACCGGCCGGACCACCGCCAGGTCGGCGGCGGAACGGATCGGCGAGGCGACGACCGGCCCGACGCCGGGCTGGATCTCCAGGTCGACGCCGACCGCCTTCAGCGGCAGCACGATGTCGGAGTAGAAGATCGCCGCGTCGACGCCGTAACGGCGTACCGGCTGCAGCGTTATCTCCACGACGAGCTCGGGTCGCTTGCAGGACTCGAGCATCGTGATGCCTTCGCGGATCGCCCGGTACTCCGGCAGCGAGCGACCCGCCTGGCGCATGAACCAGACGGGCGTGTGCGGCACGGGTTCACCCCGGGCGGCCAGCAGGAAGGGTGAGTCGGCAAGAGCCTCGGTAGCTACGGGTGATTGAGAAGATTGCGTCACGGGCACAGGACCGATGATCCCATGCCCGGATGCTGTCACCGGCGCGTCGTCACCGGCGTCGGTGAGTAATCAGTCGTAGGCTGCGAAGCATGGGTGCCCGCAAGCAGGTCGACGCGCCACCCGCGGAGTTCGCCGAGGCCTTGACGCAACTGCGTGAAGCCCGGTTCCGGCCCGAGGTTTTCGTCGAGGAGATGCCCGCACCGCAGCGGATCGCACCGCATGCGGCGGCGGTCAGCGCCGACGTGACGGTTGACGGTGACGATGTCGCCACCGGCCGTCTGGTCGTCCTCTACGACCCGGCCGGGAACGACGCCTGGCAGTCGACCTTCCGCTGTGTCGCGTACGTGCGCGCTGCCGTCGAGCCGGAGATGGTGACGGACGCGCTGCTCGGTGGCGTGGGCTGGACCTGGCTGATCGAGGCATTGACCGACCGGGGTGCCGACTTCCTGGCCCCGAGCGGTACCGTCACCCGGGTGGTATCGGAGAGTTTCGGCGGGATGGCCGATGACGACGCGACGGCGGAGATCGAGATCCGTGCGTCCTGGAGTCCTGTGCCGGGCGCGGACGGTTCGATCGACGTGACCCAGCACGCCGAGGCGTGGGGTGAAGTGCTCTGTACTGCGGCGGGCCTGCCGCCGGTTCCGCCGGGCGTCGTCGCGATGCCGACCCGGCGCGGTCAGCGGGGCAGATGAGCCCGGCCGAGACCCAGCAGGAGCCGCCGCCCGTCCCGGACGACCCGACCGAGAACCTGCCACTCCTCGAACTGCGCGACGGCCTGTCGGAGGTCATCGAGACCGATGACGCCCTGACCGAGGTCATCGAGGCGTTCCGGGCCGGCACCGGACCGGTTGCCGTCGACGCGGAGCGTGCGTCGGGGTATCGGTACTCCCATCGCGCGTATCTGGTCCAGCTGCGCCGCGAGGGTTCCGGCTCGGCGCTGGTCGACCCGATCCCGTTCGGGGACCTGTCCGCGCTCGGTGACGCGATCGTCGACGCGGAATGGATCATCCACGCCGCCAACCAGGACCTGGCCTGCCTGGCCGAGGTCGGGATGGTGCCGCGCAAGGTCTTCGACACCGAACTCGCCGGCCGGCTGCTCGGCTACCCGAAGGTCGGGCTCGCGTCGCTGGTCAGCGAAGTCCTCGGCTACAAGATGCGCAAGGAGCACTCGGCGGCGGACTGGTCGACCCGGCCGCTGCCCGGGCCCTGGCTGGTCTACGCCGCGCTCGACGTCGAGATGCTGATCGAGCTGCGCAACGAGATCGAGGCCGAGCTCCGTCGCGAAGGCAAGTGGGAGTGGGCCGAGCAGGAGTTCGCCGCGATCCTGGCCGCGCCGCCGCGCGAGCCGAAGCCGGATCCTTGGCGTCGTACGTCGGGCATGCACCGGGTGCGGAACCGTCGCAGCCTGGCTGTGGTGCGAGCGTTGTGGGAGGCCCGCGACCAGATCGCCGCGGCCGCCGACATCTCCCCCGGCCGGATCCTGCCGGACGCCGCGATCGTCGAGGCCGCGGCCGCGATGCCGGCCGACCGGGAGACGTTGCAGAAGCTGACCGCGTTCAAGGGCCGCGGAGCGCACCGGCACATGCGGACCTGGTGGGAGGCGATCGACCACGCGCGCCGCCTGCCGGAATCCGAGCTGCCCAAACAAGGACCCCGGTACGACGGTCCGCCGCCGGCCCGCGCCTGGGCCGATCGCGACCCCGATGCCGCCGCCCGGTTGTCCGCGGCAAGATCGGCGGTGAGCGAGATCGCCGAGGCGCACCGGTTGCCGACCGAGAACCTGCTCTCCCCCGACACGATCCGGCGGCTGGCCTGGACTCCGCCGGCCGATGCGGACCTTGCGGCGGTCACGAAGTTCCTGCGCGAGCACAACGCACGGGAATGGCAGATCGCGATGACGGCCGAAGTCCTCACCGACGCCATCGCCACCGAAGCACCAGCCGCGCCCGAGCAGCTGGACTAGAGTTCACCGACACGGGGGTGGCGGATCTCGGCTCCTGTTGCGACTGGGGAGTGCCGGGCGCCGCGTAGTACGTGGATGAGTATGTCTGGGCGCAGGAGAACTATGGGCGGGACAGCCAACTGCAGGACTCCGTTGAACGCACGTGCCACCGGCACGGAGACATGCGCTGCCCGGACGACCTTCGCGATGTAGCTGTTGAGCTGTGCGGTACCGCGTGGCCTCACGCCAACAGTGGCCGGATGTCCGAAGTCTCCACCGACCGCAATGCGCCAGGGCCCGTCGATGACTCGTGCAGCTTTGCTATGGAACTTCCTGGGGAGCTCTGGCGACTGCAGCCCGACAGACTGCACGACGCGCTCCAGTGCGGCGGCCTGCAGCGCTGCCGATGACATGCCTTGGCCGTAGATCGGGTCGAAACTACTGGACGCGTCCCCGAGAGTGACAAGCCCCTGCAACAGCTGAGTCTTCTCGTAGTGCCGCCGCTGACTGGATGGAAACCGGTACGTCGCTATCTCGGACACCCGCGTGCAACGATCCATCAGCTGACCGATAGCGGGACTAGGCAACGACCCTGCGAAGGAGCGGACGCCCTCCTCGTCGGCAGGTGGCACATCTCCATGTACGCCTGCCAGCGTGACCTGCCAACGCTCCCCCTCCACCGGCAACGCAGAGCCGCCCCGGAAGGAGCCCGGATTGTCCACGCAGGCAACGAAACCGCCGTCGAGGTCACCGGGCGACCGCTGCATCAGGAACGACGCGTAGCCGATGTCGATCCCGATCTGAGTGACCGGGGGTTCGAGCCGACCCGACTTCGCCAGGTCGTGGGCAATGCGCGAGTTTCGCCCCGAGCAGTCGATAACAAGCTCCGCCGGCCGCTCGACACCGTTCACCACGACACCTGTCACCCGCTGCCCGTCGACGACGACCCGGTCGACCAGCACGCCGTCCTCGACCGTCACGTTGGGCAGTACGGCCACCCGAGCGCGCACGACGTACTCGAGTAGTGGCCTTGTCAGGCAGAGCACTGGCGGTCCCCAGTCGCCCTGAGCGCGGTAGGCGCCGCCCTGGAAGACCCAGGCGTCTTGACCGCCCACTGGCACAGCTCCTAGCGACTCCAGCTCTTCCCCGATGCCAGGGAACCACTCGCGAAGCAGCGCCAGCCCGCCTGCGAGCAGCAGATGCAGGTGGCGCCCCTGGGGCACATGCCCCCGCGGTACGACGTCATCCGTCAGCCGCTCACGCTCCAGCACTGCAACTGACGAAGCATGCCCAGCTACTGCCCGCGCTGCAAGCAGCCCCGCAATGCTGCCGCCGACAACGATCACGTGAGCCACAACACCAGCCTAAGCGCTCCGTAATCGTTCGCCTCTTGACTGGCCGACGCCTCCGGGTCAATCGTCAGAGTAGGGGGCTTTCCATGAACACATCGGACGATCGCGTACTGCCGTACACCAAGGTGCTCTCGCTCTGCATCGTTCCGTTCCTGCTAGCCGGGTTCGTGATCCTGTACTTCTTCCCGCTGCACACCGCACGCCTCTGGGCCTGGCCACTGCGTCCGACGATGACGGCGATGGTCCTCGCTTCGGCGTACCTGGGTGGCGCCTACTTCTTGATCCGGGCAGCGTTCGAGCGGCGATGGCGTGTGCTCGCGCCTGGACTGCTGTCGGTCACCCTTTTTGCCACGCTGCTTGGTGTGGCCACAGTGCTGCACTGGGACAAGTTCACTCATGACAGCGCGGCCTTCTGGATCTGGTCGGCGCTCTACTTCACCGCACCCGTCCTGGTATTCGCTGCCTGGCTGACGAACCGCCGGTACGCCGTTGCCGTCGGCGACGACCTGCTCTCTCCTGCGGTCCGTGGTGTGATCGCGACCGTCGGAGTGGTCGCCCTGGTGCAGGGAGCCGCCCTGTTCATCACGCCATCGACGTTCCTGGACCTGTGGCCGTGGACGCTCACTCCACTCTCGTGCCGAACGCTCGGCGCCGTGGTGTGCCTGGGCGGTGCCGGGCTCGGCGTACTGCGCGACGCCCGCTGGTCGACGCTTCAGCGGATGCTGGAGGTCGAGGTGATCATGGTCGCCCTCATGCTGCTCGCGGCGCTCCGGGCGCACGATCAGTTCGATTCCTCGAAGCCGCTCGCGTGGCCGCTGCTGATCGGGTTCCTGGTGCTTTTCATTGCCTCACTAGGGCTCTGGTCACGGCGGTGGCAGAACCACGCCGAACCCGGCCACAGCGAGCCGCAGCAGCACCTGGCCGGGAGCTAGTAGGTCGGCGATCTTGGCCGCGCTCAGCAGCTCCAGCTCCGCGAGTCGAACTCTGTAGGCCTCCGGGGAGATCAGGCGGGCCTGGTGGAGTTCGATCGTGTTGTGCCAGACCTTGCGCCGGGACTCGCGCAGGAACCGCTTGGACGCTGCCTGATTGAGCGGTCGCAACGCACGATCCAGCAGGCTTCGCGCCGACTTGGTCGCCAGCTCGGCGTCCTCGGCCGCGACCCGGTCGGCAAGTACTCCGTCGATCTGCTCGTGATCGCGCCGCCTGCTGTCCAGGACCGCGGTATCGGCGAACTGCTCGACCGGGATCACCGCGAGCAGCGCCTGCGGCAGGTCGTAGTTCACGTGCGCGTTGACGCCGAGCAGCACCTGCCGCAGCGGCGCCAGATCTCCGGGTGCGTCGAACGCGAGCCGCCAAGGACGCGGAACCTGGGCTCCGGCCCGCGCTGCGTCGAAGGCGTCCAGATACAGGTCGGCAAAGACGGCATCCCATTCCTCGACCCACGCCGGATCCTCGAACACGCCCCGCTCGACCGCCCGGGCGACCGCGATCGTCGTCCGCTGGTACGTCGCGAGGAACTCCCGCTTCGGCTCCTCCGCCGGTGTCAGCGTGTCGAGCCGCTCCTGCAGCGCGGCAACGACCCGCGCGATCCCCTCCATAACGCTCAGTATCGAGCCGTTTTCCCAGAAACAGCAACAGATGTTGCGGTACGCCGCCCGCCGGGCGGAGGGTCGTCGTCATGAGCACAGAAACCACCGCGGGTCATGGGCACGGACACGGTCACGACACCGATCTCGACTGGGAAGCCATGGCCGACAACCTGGAGGCCTACGGCGAACTGAGTCTGCCGGCACTGCGGAGTACGGCGACTCGATTGGGCTCGCTGATCGACTCGCCGACGCGCATCTTCGACGTGGGCAGCGGACCCGGCGTGATGACGTCCGTGCTGGCCGAGGCGTTCCCGGCGGCCGAGGTCATCGCGATCGATCCCACTCCCGCCCTGCTGGAGCGCGCACTCGCCCGCGGGAAGCGGCTCGGCCACCCGATCAGCGTGCGCGAGGGCGAGCTGCCGGACCTGGACGACGGCAGGCTCGGCACCGCGGACGTGATCTGGAGCAGCAAGGCCGTCCATCACCTAGGCGACCAGCAGGCCGCGCTGACCGAACTTGCCTCCGTACTACGACCCGGCGGGCTGCTCGCCGTCGCCGAGGCCGGCCTCCCGATGCGCTATCTCCCCCGCGACCTCGGCTTCGGCCGTCCTGGGTTCCAGGCGCGCCTCGATGCCGTCCAGGAAACCTGGTTCACTGCCATGCGCGCCGAGCTGCCCGGCAGTGTCTCCGTGGTCGAGGACTGGCCTTCGATGCTCACGACTGCGGGACTCACGTCGGTCGGCAGCTTCAGCACCCTGCTCGACCTGCCCGCACCGCTCAGCGACGTCGGCCGCACCTACCTCCATGGCCACCTCACCCGCCACCAGGACGTGATGAGCGAATCACTGGACGAGGACGACCGCGAGACCCTCGCCGTGCTCCTCGCCCCCGACTCCCCCGAAGGCATCCTGAGCCGCCCCGACGCCTTCCTCCTCACCGCCACCACCGTCTACACCGGCCGCAAGCCCTGAGACGTGCTCCGAGCGCCGACCCCAAGGGGTGCGGCGCTCGGAGTACGGGGTGGAATCAGTGGGCGAGCTGGGCTTCGATGGCGTTGGTGATCTCGTCGGACTCGGGGAGGGTCTGCGGGCGGAAGCGGGCCGCTACGGTGCCTTCGGGGGTGATGAGGAACTTCTCGAAGTTCCACTGGACGTCGCCGGCGGCGCCGTCCGCGTCGGGGGTCGTGGTCAGCTCGGCGTACAGCGGGTGCCGGTTCTCGCCGTTGACCTCGAGCTTGTCGAGCATCGGGAACGTCACGCCGTACGTCGTGGAGCAGAACGTCTCGATCTCCTCGGCAGTACCGGGCTCCTGGCCGCCGAACTGGTTGCAGGGCGCGCCGAGCACGGTGAAGCCGCGCGACGCGTAGCGCTTCTGCAGGTTCTCCAGACCTTCGTACTGCGGGGTCAGGCCGCACTTGGACGCTACGTTGACGACCAGCACCGCCTTGCCCTTGTAGTCGGCCAGTGTGGTGTCCGCGCCGGACAGGGTGTGCAGCGGGATGTCGTACAGGCTCATCGAGATCCTCGTTCGGTTGGGAGGTGACGGGACAGGAATGCGGTGGTGCGCTGCCAGGCCAGTGCCGACGACTCGGCGTGGTGGAAGGCAGGGAGTGGGTTGTCGAAGGCGTGGTCCGCGCCGGGGTACCGGTAGATCTCGTTGCGCGGGCCGTCGATCTTCTTGATGATCCGGTCGAGGTCGGCGCCCAGGTAGAAGTCCGCTTCGCCGAAGTGATGCAGGCTGGGTGCATCGACGGTGAGGTCGAGCAACCTGGGCAGGGCGGAGCCGTAGTAGCTCACCAGTACGTCGGGCTCGGAGACGGCCGCCACGTTGTAGCCGAGTCCACCGCCGAAGCAGAAGCCGACGATGCCGACTCCCTCTTCGCGGCTGCGCAGGTAGTCGAGTGCTGCGACCGAGTCGGAGACAGCCAGGTCCCAGTCGAGGCGCTGCATGACAGCGACCGCGCGATCGAGCAGGTCTGGTGCCGACTCGTCCAACTCGGTGTCGTCCAGGCGCCAGTAGAGCTCTGGGGCCAGTACGTAGTACCCGAGGCCGGCCAGGTTCGCCGCACGCTCCCGGATGTAGTCCGAGATGCCGAAGATCTCCTGCAGCAGCAGGATCGCCGGCCCTGTGCCACTAGGCGGTTCCCAGATGTGCGCCGGCATCAGGCCGGTACCGGTATCGATCTCCAGTGTCACAGACTGAGCCTACGTCGGCGCGTAGATCACCGGCGTGAGAACCTCACCACAACTGCCCTAACGAGCTCGCGTCGTCTGCTTTGGAGCCTCCTCCACAGTCGTCTTCTGATAGGGCATCCAGTACTCCGCTTCGGCGATCGCTGCGCTCAGGAGGTCGAACAATCTGTCGTCAGGGTTCGGCACGCAGGCTTGTGAGATCCCCTCTACCGCGCAGGACACCGCTCTGGGCGCCGTACGTCGGCCGTAGTCCGGGTGATTGCGGTGTGCCTTCGCAGTGAAGGTCCTGGCCCACTTGGCAGCGGCAGGGACCGCCTCCAGTGCTGCCTGTGATTCCGGCTCCATGCTGTCGAGCGGACGCCCGTCCAGCTGAGCTATCTGCCGCTCCCCGACGAGCAGGGCGACGGCGAGGATGTACTGCCGTTCTTGCGACACCACCGGCAGTGCGTGCTGGATACACCGGGCAGTGATCCGCGGTACTACGTGCGGGTCGTCCGGTGTCAGCCCGATCACCGACGGGATGAGCGGAGCGAGCCGGCCGCGCCCGGCGTCCGTCGTACAGTCGTTGACGTCGCGGGCGACTCCGGCGAGCAGTGGGTGGGTACAGGCCGGGTGGTCCGACCAGGGCTCGCCGGCGAGATACGAGGCGAACTCCATGAAGCAGGCGCCCTTGCGCGCGTTGCGGTGTTTGCCCCGGGACAGCACCGGGACACTCATTTCTAGCTTGTCCATGCTTGCTCCAGCGAAACGACCTGAGTCTAGACGGCTCCAGTGACGTACCTGACACCAGCATGCGCCTGATCCCCGCGTGATGCCACGGCTTGCGCCAACCCCTTGTGAGCAGCGGCACAGGCGTGGCGGGTGGGCCGCTCTGTTACCGACGGGTAGCATCGGAGCTGCTCCAACTCCTGAACCCCAGAGGAGGGCCCTCGTGCCCCGTGAGATCCGCGATGTCGTGTTCGTCGACGGCGTCCGCACCCCGTTCGGAAACGGCAAGGCCACCGGCCTGTACGCCGAGACGCGCGCCGACGACCTGGTGATCAAGTGCATCCGGGAAATCCTCCGGCGCAACCCGTCGCTGCCGCCGGAGAAGGTGGAGGAGGTCGCCATCGCGGCCACCACCCAGATCGGCGACCAGGGCCTGACCATCGGCAGGACCGCGGCCCTGCTGGCCGGTCTGCCGAACACCACTCCCGGGTACTCCGTCGACCGGATGTGCGCGGGCGCCCTGACCGCCGTCACCACCCTCGCGTCCGGGATCGCCTTCGGCGCGCAGGACGTGGTGATCGCCGGCGGCGTCGAGCACATGGGCCGGCACCCGATGGGCGAGGGCGTCGACCCGAACCCGCGGATCATCTCCGAGAAGCTGGTCGACACCAGCGCGCTGGTGATGGGCTCCACCGCCGAGAACCTGCACGACCGGTTCCCCTCGATCACCAAGGCGCGGACCGACGCCTTCGCCGTCGCCTCCCAGGAGCGCGCCGCAAAGGCCTACGCGAACGACCTGATCCAGCCGGACCTGGTGCCGATCGCTGTCCGGTCCGCGGAACTCGGCTGGGGTCTCGCGACCACCGACGAGCCGATGCGCCCGGGCACCACGATGGAGGACCTGGCCAAGCTGAAGACCCCGTTCCGGCCGCACGGCCGGGTCACCGCGGGCAACTCGGCGGGTATCAACGACGGCGCCACCGCCGCCCTGCTGACCTCTGCCGAGGCCGCCGAGGAACTCGGGCTGAAGCCGAAGATGAAGCTGGTGTCCTACGGCTTCGTCGGCGTCGAGCCCGAGGTGATGGGCTTCGGGCCGGTCCCGGCGACCGAGAAGGCGCTGAAGCTGGCCGGGCTGACCATCGACGACATCCAGGCGTTCGAGGTGAACGAAGCCTTCGCCGTACAGGTGCTGGCTTTCCTCGAGCACTATGGCATCGCCGACGACGACCCGCGGGTCAACCCGTACGGCGGTGCGATCGCCTACGGTCACCCGCTCGCTTCGTCCGGCATCCGGTTGATGAACCAGCTCGCCAAGCAGTTCGAGCTGCGCCCTGAGGTCCGGTACGGCCTGACCACCATGTGCGTCGGCCTCGGCATGGGCGGCACCGTCATCTGGGAGAACCCGAACTTCGAGGGGGCAGAGGCATGAGCCTGCAAGACCTGATCGACGAGGCTGTCAAGATCGAGAACGACGAGCTCGTCACGCTGGCGCCGTCGCGCGATGTCGTGCTGCCGAACAAGGCCGGCACGATGGCGCTGATCACGCTCGACAACGGGCAGGACCACACCAAGCCCAACACCTTCGGACCGCGCGGTCTCGCCGAGCTTAACAAGGCGATCGAAGCGGCCCTGGCGCGCGACGAGATCGTGGCCATCGGCATCACCGGCAAGCCGTTCATCCTGGCGGCCGGCGCCGACCTGTCCGGCGTACCGAAGCTAACCGATCGCGAGCAGGCGCTGAACCTGGGCAAGATCGGGCACGGCGTGATGCGCAAGCTGCAGGACGGTGGCAAGCCGTCGTTCGCCTTCGTCAACGGTGTCGCGCTGGGCGGCGGCCTCGAGGTCGCGCTGCACGCGTCGTACCGGACCATCTCGGTGGCGGCCGGGATGATCTCGACGCCCGAGGTGTTCCTCGGCCTGCTGCCTGGCTGGGGCGGCAACTTCCTGCTGCCGAACCTGATCGGTGCCGACAAGGCCGTCAAGGTCGTGGTCGAGAACGCTTTGAACCAGAACAAGATGCTCAGCGGTCCCGAGGCGGTCAAGCTCGGCATCGGTGACGTGCTGCTGGACTCGGCCGACTTCCTCGAACAGTCGTTGCTCTGGGCAAGCAAGGTGCTGACCGGCGCGGTGACGGTTACCCGGCCCGAGATCGACCGGGGCGACGCGTGGGATGCGGCTGTCGCCCGGGGCAAGGCTTTTGCGGATCTCAAGGTCAGCGGCGCCGCGCCCGCGCCGTACCGGGCGTTGGATCTGATCACGGCAGCCAAGGACAACGATCGCGATCGCGGGTTCGCGGCTGAGGACGAGGCGCTGGCCGACCTGATCATGAGCGAGGAGCTGCGCAGCGGTCTCTACGCCTTCGATCTGGTGAACAAGCGCGCCAAGCGTCCCGCGGGTGCGCCGGACAAGTCGCTCGCCCGTCCGGTGAGCAAGGTCGGCGTCGTCGGTGCCGGCCTGATGGCCGGTCAGCTCGCGCTGCTCTTCGTACGCCGGCTCGAGGTGCCTGTGGTGCTGACGGACCTCGACCAGGAGCGGGTGGATCGCGGCGTCGGTTATGTACACGGCGAGATCGACAAGCTGCTCGGCAAGGGCCGGATCCGTCCGGACAAGGCGTCGCAGCTGAAGGCGCTCGTCACCGGCTCGGTGGATCGTGCTGTCTTCGCGGATGCCGACTTCGTGATCGAGGCCGTCTTCGAGGAGCTCGAGCTGAAGAAGACGATCTTCGCCGATCTGGAGAAGATCGTCCGGCCGGACGCGATCCTTGCGACCAACACCAGTTCGCTGTCGATCACTGCGATGGCGGCCGACCTGGAGCACCCGGAGCGGGTCGTCGGGTTCCACTTCTTCAACCCGGTCGCGGTGCTGCCGCTGCTGGAGATCATCCGCGCCGAGCAGACCGACGACGCGTCGCTGGCGACTGCTTTCGCGGTGGGCAAGACACTGAAGAAGTCCTGCGTGCTGGTGAAGGACGCACCGGCGTTCGTCGTGAACCGGTTGCTGACGCGCTTCCTCGGTGAGGTCAGCGCGGCGGTCGACGAGGGTACGCCGGTGGTCGAGGCCGACAAGGCGCTGTCTGCGCTGGGTCTGCCGATGCCGCCGTTCGTGCTGCTGCAGCTGGTCGGGCTTCCGGTCGCGCTGCATGTGGCGGAGACGATGAACCGGGCGTACCCGGACCGGTTCGCGGTGTCGGAGAACCTGGCGAAGGTCGTTGCTGCCGGCAAGAGTTCGTTCTATGTCTGGAGCGCCGAGGGCAAGCCGTCGGTCGACCCGGAGGTCGAGGCGCTGATCACCGTCGGAGACAAGCCGTCGACCGCCGAGGAACTTCGCAGCCGGGTGCTCACCGCACTCGCCGAAGAGATCCACATCATGCTCGACGAGGGCGTCGTCGCCGAAGCCCAGGACGTCGACCTCTGCCTCCTCCTCGGAGCCGGCTGGCCGTTCCACCTCGGCGGCATCACCCCGTACCTCGACCGCTCCGGCATCGCCGAAAAGGTCAACGGCACCCGCTTCCTCCCCAAGGGCGTCGCGAGCCTCACCTGAGAACCGCTGGGGGTGCCCGGAGCCGGAAGCCCGGCCACCCCCAGCACTCAGCCCGCGGTCGAAAGTCGGTTTCGTGGGTCAGCCGGTCGGCCTACGATCGGGCGGGTGGATGTTGATGAGCTGGTTCGTGGGTGGCGGGTCGAGGAGACCGGGCCGGCTGAAGGGTGGGACTTTTCGGCGCTCGAGGGGCGCGTCGAGGAGCCGGAGTTGCCGTGGGACTTTGATGCGGTGACTCGGGAGGGGCTCGCCGGCGCGAGGGCCGTGCTGGATATGGGGACCGGCGGCGGCGAGCGGTTGCTGCGGTTCAGGGAGCTGTTGCCGCCGGACACGACAGCGACAGAGGGTTGGGAACCGAACATCCCGGTCGCCCGGAAAGCACTTACGGCGTACGGGATCCAGGTTGTTGCCTTCGGCCAGCCTGATGACGATCCGCGGCCGGCACCGATGCCGTTCCCGGACGAGCGGTTCGACCTGGTGCTCAACCGGCACGAGTCCTACCACCCGCAGGAGATCGCGCGAGTCCTCACGCCAGGCGGGTTGTTCTTGACCCAGCAGGTCAGCGGCGACGAGTTCGCCGAGGTGCGCGAGGCATTCGGCGTACCGGCTCCCGCGGCGCACGTTCACTACGCGCCCTTCCGCGAAGCCCTCACCGAAGCAGGCCTCGAGGTTCTCGATGGCGCGGAGTCCGTCGACCACTACACCTTCAAAGACATCGGCGCCCTGGTCGCCTACCTCCAGCTAGTCCCCTGGGACGCCCCCGAAGACTTCACCGTCGACCGCTACACCGACGCCCTGCTAGCCCTCCACGCCAAAGGCACCCCGCTACAGGTAACCCGCAAACGCTTCTGGCTCAAGGCTCAACGAAACGTGAGAGTAGCGAGCCAGAAGTAAGGAAACTCTGTCCACTCGACCTCGGCGAACGCAGTCACGTCATCGATGAACTGTTCCCGAGTTGGGAAGTTCTTCAGTACTTCGAAGGTGCGCCCGTCCGTCAAGGTACGGGTCTGGAAGGTATCGCCATCGGCGGTGGTCCTGGTGACTGGACTGCTGCTGCCTTCCACATAGCGGTTGTCCATCAGGATCAAGCGCCCTCCCGAGCCGAGGCGCTTCTGCATTCCGCGGAGAAACGTCGCGATGGCGGAGCGCGGAATGTGCGACCAGAAGAAGCCGGCGAAAGCGGTGTCGAAATCACCGGCGACGGCTTTGAGGTCGTAGGCATCGGCACGCTGGAAAGCGACTGCGCCGTCGTATGAACGGGAGCGCGCGATCTCCAGCGGCTCCTCATTCAGATCGGTTGCGAGAACGGACTCAGCAGCTGTGGACAGCGTGGCGGTCCAGTAGCCCGTTCCTGCGGCGATCTCCAGAACTGTGCGATCGCGGACCAGCTCGGGAAGCAGGCTGTGCAAGCGCGCTAGATCCGTCTGGCGTTCGGGCTTGGCGTAAATGGCGTCGTACTCGGCGGCGCGTTCGCGGTAGTAGTCCGACATCAGCCGCGCCAGTTCTTGATGGCGGCTGCTAATGCGGCCGGGGTTTTGCCGGTGTGTTTTTGGAGGATGGTGGCGTAGGCGGCCGGGGTGGTGTTGTGGGTGGAGAGGTCTGCGTAGAGCGCGGCGAGTTTCTGGGGGCCGATCTTTTCGGCGAGGTAAGCGGTGGACCACCAGGCGAGGGCATAGGCGCGTTCGCCGTCACCGTCGAAGTCGGCCGAGGTCAGCAGGGCCTTCATCGTCGGCAGGTACTTCTTCCGGACCTGCCGGCGATATGGGTCGACGGTCCAGTGCGGGTCGTCCTCGATGGCGGCGCAGCGCACATACTCCGCGACGCCTTCGACCAGCCACTCCGGCGTCCGCCAGTTGAGCGAGTCGGTCGCGACGTGCGTCATCTCGTGCACCAGCAGGTCCTTGTCGGTGCTCTGCCGGTACTTCGGGTTCACGACGATCCGGCTGCCGACGGGCGCACCGGTCTTCAAGCGGAACGGCTCCCCGTCGTACAAGGTGACCGCCATCGCCGCGATCGTCCAGCCGTCGCCAGTGCCCGTGGTCCAGAGGTTGCTCATCACCTGCGGCTCACGCATCGCGACAACCATCACCGCACCGTCCCAGCCCAGCGGCCAATGCCTCCGCACGGCGGCGACGGCAGCCGACGAGCTCTTGGCAATCTTTGCGCCGAGCGCCGCCTCCGCCTTGTCGACGATCACGACCACCTTCTCGCGCCGGGTGACGGCGACCTCGCCGAAGTCCCACGGCTGCTGATGGCCGTCCCGGCTCAACTCGGAGTCGATCTCGCTGTCGGAGATCAGCACCCACTGGTTCCCGCGCCGGGTGAACGAGTAGCCGAGATCGGTCTGCACCGGAGAGCGATCCAGCCCGGTCAGCTGGTACCGCATCATCAACCGAACAGTGAAGGTCTGCGCTCCGTACTTCTCCACCAGCGCCGGCGTCTTGCGCTCGGATTCGACGAAGTAGTTCAGCTTGCTGAAACCGAACATCCGCAGATTCTTGAAGAGCCTGGTCTGCCCGGTCACCAGCTGGGGATCCACAGCCTTGAGGAAACCGGCTTGATCACCCTTGAGTACGGCGCTCGCCCGCTGCGCCAGCAACACGTTGATCTGCGCCTTCCGCGCCGCCTTCTCCGCATCGGAGACGACACCGGGCGTGGCTCCTACGGCAACCGCGGTACTTCCGGTGGGCCGTGACCCGTGATCGCCCCGGGTCGCCACGACGGCGCCCGCCGTACTGGCGACTGCCACAGCGGCAACTCCCGCGATGATTCGCCCCCGCCGCTTGCTCATCGCTCTCCTCAGCCCCACCCGTGTTCCAGCGAGGGGATCCTACTCCGTCGCCACAACGCACGAAGAACCGCGCCCTCAGGGGTCTGAGAGCGCGGCCTCCGAGCGACGGAGTTACGCCCGGGTGCTTTCCCCGGTACGTTCTGTGGTGCCGACGCGGCTCTTGCGGTAGCCGTAGAGGGCGTAGACGACGAAGCCGAGCACCATCCAGATCGCGAACCGCAGCCAGGTCTCCAGCGACAGGTTCAGCATCAGGTAGATGCAGATCAGCGCGGCGAGGATCGGCACCACCGGGTTGCCCGGCACCCGGAACGAGCGCTGGATGTCCGGCCGGCTCTTCCGCAGCAGCGGGACGGCGATCGACACCAGAGTGAACGCGGCGAGCGTGCCGATGTTCACCATCTCCTCGAGCTTGCCGACCGGTGTCACACCGGCCACGATCGCCACCACGACACCGATCCCGATGGTCAGCCGGTACGGCGTACCGAACGTCGGGTGGGTCTTGCCGAGAGTGGCCGGCACCAGGTGGTCGCGGCTCATCGCGAACACGACGCGGGCGGCGCCGATCATCAAGGTCAGCACGACCGTGGTCAGACCGGCAACGGCACCGGCCGAGATCAACGTCGCGAACCCGGGTTTGCCGACCGCCTTGAAGGCTTCGGCCAGCGCGGCCTCACTGCTGATGTCGGTGTACTTGACCATGCCGGTGATCACGATGCAGACCAGCACGTAGAGCACGGTGCAGATCGCGAGCGAACCGATGATGCCGCGTGGCAGGTCGCGCTGCGGGTTCTTCGCCTCCTCGGCGGTGGTCGCGACCACGTCGAACCCGATGAACGCGAAGAACACCAGCGAGGCACCGGAGACCAGGCCCATCACCCCGAACGTCGACGGGGTGAACCCGAACAGCGCCTGGAACAGCGGGGTGGTGATGGTGACGTCGCCGTTCTCGGCCGGCACGCTCGGCGGGATGAACGGGGTCAGGTTGGAGCCCTTGATGTAGAACAGGCCGGCGATGATCACGAACAGCACCACGAACAGCTTCACCGCGACCAGCGCCAGGTTGACCCGCAGCGACTCCTTGATGCCGATCGTCGCGAGCGTCGCCAGCACGAGGACCAGCAGCATCGCGAGCACATTGACGTCGGCGCCCGGCCCGATCGAATCCGGCCAGCCGAGCCCGATCTGATCGAGGAACAACTTCGCGTACGCCGACCAGCCCTGCGCGACCACACTCGATCCGAGCATCAGCTCGAGCAGCAGGTCCCAGCCGATGATCCAGGCGAAGATCTCACCCAGCGAGAAGTACGAGAACGTGTACGCCGAACCCGACACCGGCACCGTCGACGAGAACTCCGCGTAGCACAGCGCCGCGAGCGCGCAGCAGATCGCGGCGAAGACGAACGACAACGCGATCCCGGGACCGGCGTACGCCTTCGCCGCCCGCCCGGTCAGGGTGAAGATACCGGCGCCGATGATGACGCCGATCCCGAAGACGGTCAGGTCGAGGGCGGTGAGGCGTTTCTTGAGCTGGTACTCCGGCTCGTCGGTGTCCGCGATCGACTGCTCGATCGTCTTCTTTCGCAACAGGCTCATCTGTACGCCTCCTCAACTCGGACGGAACCCTCCGAGCCTGCCCGTCTGACAGCACGAGGTCAAACCGCCACTCAGCGTCACGACAGCCGGCCGGAGGGCAAAATCCACGGCGACGGTCCGGTTACCCAGATCGGCCCCGGCCGATGCGCCCGGCCCCGTTTAGTTGACACATCGTTGCCTCGGACAGCGTTGGCACAATCGTTGCCCCGGACAGCAAGGTCAGCGCGGCGGGTGGTAGTCCTTCAGCGCGAGCCACAAGGACGCCTCGGTGAACCCGGTCCTGGTCAGCAGGATCCGGTCCCGGGCCGACTGGTCGGTGCCGCTGCGGGCCAGGTCCTCGTAGAGGTCCTCGACCGGCTGCAGCCCGATCCGGGAGACCAGGAAGCGCACGGCCAGCCAGCTCACGCCGTACACGTCGGTGTTGGTCTGGTAGAAACCGGCGTCGGTCGGCAATGCGTTCAACGTCGGCAGCGCGTCGTCGATGACCTCCTGCTCCCACTTGCTGACCTCGCCCGGTCCGCTGATCGCCTCGATGCCCCGCCAGGAGACGTACTCCGCGGCGCCCTCGGCCAGCCAGAGCGGTTCGTACCCGCCGAGATCCGCGGTCGCGACGTGAGTGATCTCGTGCGACAGCAGGATCTCGTCGACCCGGTCGCGCTCCTTCGGGTTCACCACGATGTAGGCGCCGGCCACGGTGCCGTCGGCCGAATCCTCGCCGGGCAGCGAGGAGAACGTCGACCCCGCGCTGGCGGCCGACTCGATGTCCTCGTCGGCGAACCGCGCATCGCGCACATCGTTGTCGTCGAGCGCCGCGATGAGCACCGAACCGCGCCACTTCCGGGGCCAATAGGCCGCGACCTCGGTCAGCGCCTCCGACGCCTCGGTGACGATCGCCCGGCCGCGCGCGGTGTCGCCCTTGTCGACCAGCACCATCACCCGGGGCCCCCGATGCACCTCGAGCCGGCCGAGATCCCAGGGCTCCTGGTGCGCGCCGGGCCCGAGATCCTTGTCGAGATCGTTGTCGGCGGCGATGATCCAGCGGCCGCCGCGATTGACGAAGCTGTAGCCGAGCTCGGTGTAGACCGGCAGGACGTCGACGTTCGGGATCTGGTAGCGCATCAGGACGCGGACCAGGTACGTCGTGGAGCCGTGCGCGCGGACCGCGGCGGCGTCGAAGCGCTCCTCGGCCTGGTTGTAGTCGATCTGGCCGAAGCCGATCTCGACCAGGTTCGCGAACAGCACCTTCTGCTGCTGGCGGAGCTTGGTGTTGGCCGGGTCGATGTCCTGCAGGAACAGCCTCTCGTTGCCGATCCGGACCGCGCGCGACCGGCGCAGCAGGATCGTGTCGACCGCGACCCGCCGGGCAGCGATGGCCGCGGCGGTCTTGGTCGGCGGGCTGGTCCCCTGGTTCGGATGCTTCGGCGGGGTGGCGGTGGCCACCGGCCTGGCCCGGGCATCCTGTTCCCGGTCGTGGACGGCATAGCCGACGCCGCCGCAGACCAGGGCGACCACGACAAGAAGGCCCAGCCAGCGGCGGGGCCCGTGGGGCGGAACCTGAGCGCCTGGCGGGCCGGCGCTAGGTGTTGTGAAACTCACGTCGGGTCGATTCCTCCGGTCCGCCCGTCTGCTACAGCCCGGCTACCCTACTCGGTCGAGGCCGGTCTGGGGCAAACACGGCGTGCCCCTACTTGGCCGCTGCTGCCCTGAGGACCTGGAAGAGACCCGCTTCGGTGACGCCGACATGCTCGGTCATGATCCGGTTGCGCTCGGCCTGCGTCGTACCGAGGGCTGCCATCTCCTGGTAAAGGGTGGAGACCTCCGTCCCGCCGTACTTGTGGAACAGGTAGTCCATCGCCAGCCAGGACAACGGATAAGAACTCGACGCATTGTCGAAGAAGGTTGCGTCGGCCGGAAGTCCCTTGGCCTTCGTCAGGTACTTCGTCCGCACCCTCGCCTGGTACTTGTCGAGCGCCAGATCCGGCGCGCCGTCCATCGGCAGGAATTCGACGTACGTCGCGGCGCCCTCCACCATCCAGCGCGGCGCAGAGGCCCCGTACGGCGCGGTCGCCACGTGCGTGAATTCGTGCGCGAGCGTGCGGGCGTCCACCTTCGTCCGGTTGCGCGGGTTGATCACGACGTACGAGTCGGCCCGCTCCCCCGTCCCGGTCACCTCGCCGGGCAGCGTCCGGTAGACCCAGGTCGCCATCGCGAGCGCGTCCTCGGCGTTCTTCGGCAGCGAATAGTCAGCGCCGCGGACGACCTTGTCGTCGAGGGCGATGACGAAACCGGAGCCGGTCCAGCCGCCGGGCCAGCTCTTGCTGACGGCCTTCACCGCGCTGACGGCCTTGGCGACGAGGCTGGTGGCGAGCGCGTCCTGGTTCTGCTCGACGACCACGAGCACGCGCGGACCACGCTTCACCAGGACGCTCCCGGTGTCCCAGGCCTCTTGGTGCGATCCACGCGGCAGCAGGTGATCGAGGTCGGTGTCCGAGACGAGCATCCAGTGGCCGTCCGGGCGTTTGGTGAAGGTGTAGCCGAGCATGGTCCGGACGGGCACCGGGTCGATGCCCTCGATCTGGTAGGCCATCGCGACAGCTACGGCGTACGTCGAAGGTCCGTACTTGTCCACCAGTGTTTGGTCGAACTGGTCCCGGAGCCGCTCGTAGCCGAGTTTGGCGAACCCGAACTGGCGGAGGTTCTCGAACAACACCCGCTGCTTGGCAAGCAACGTCTTGTTGCCCTGGTCCACGGTGGCGAGGAACTCGGCCTCGTGGTTCTGCTGGACCGCCTGCGCCCGGGTCTGGAGGAGCTTGTCCACCTCGGCGGCCCGGGCGGCGACGTCCGGCGTACCGGAGGCGCCGTTCGAGGCAGCCTGGGAGCTCTCCGGGCCGTTGGAGCGGGACTGGTGCAGGGCCAGTCCGCCGGCGACTGCGGTGGCGACGAGAACCAGCGAGAGGAACAGCGGCCAGGCCCGCTGATGCCGGGAAGCCGCCGAATGGCGGCCCCTCGCCGGCTCCGCGTCAGGCCCCGCCGGGCCTGCCGCTCGCGGTGTCTGGCTCACTGGTGATCGCGTCTCCTTGGTGCTTGGCGATCATCTCGATCACGTCCCGTGCGAGCCCCTGACCGGTCAGCCCGATCTCCTGCAGGATGGCGGGCCGCTTGGCGTGATCGAGGAACTGCTGCGGGATGCCGAAGTCACGGACCGGCGTGCTGACGCCGGCGTCTCTCAGCGCCTGCGAGATCGCCGCTCCACAACCGCCGGCCCGGCCGTTGTCCTCGATCGTGACGACGAACTTGAACGTGCCGGCCAGCTCGACCAATGCCGGGTCGACCGGCTTCACCCAGCGCGGGTCCACGACCGTGACACCGAATCCTTGGTCCTGGAGTCTGGCGGCAACGTCGACCGCCGTGGCAGCCATCGAGCCGATGCCGATGATCAGTACGTCGGTGCCGGTGCGGACCAGGATGTCGGTGGTGCCTGTTCTGTCGATGGCCTCGATGTCGTCGAAGACCTCACCCTTTGCGTACCGCAGTACGGTCGGGGCGTCGTCGACGTCGACGGCTTCGTTGAGCAGCTCCTTGAGCCGCTTGCCGTCGCGGGGTGCCGCGAGCCGCAGCCCGGGGACGACCTGCAGGATCGACATGTCCCACATGCCGTTGTGGCTGGCGCCGTCGTCACCGGTCACGCCGGCCCGGTCGAGCACGAAGGTGACGCCGCACTTGTGCAGCGCGACGTCCATCAGGAGCTGGTCGAAGGCGCGGTTGAGGAACGTCGCGTACAGGCCGACGACTGGGTGCATCCCGCCCATCGCGAGGCCGGCGGCACTCGTCACCGCGTGCTGCTCGGCGATGCCGACGTCGAAGATCCGGTCCGGGAACTCCTGCGCGAACGGCGCCAGGCCGGTCGGGTGCAACATCGCGGCGGTGATCGCGACCACGTCCGGCCGGCGGTGACCGATCTCGATGAGCTCCTCGGCGAACACGTCCGTCCAGCCGCGCGGCTTGTTCTTGGGGCGGACCTGGTGGAAGTTGTCTTCCTCGTCCTGAACGGCGGCGGCGTACCCGAAGCCCTTCTGGGTCACCGCGTGCACGATCACCGGGCCGCCGAACTGCTTGGCCTTGGCGAGCGCGTCCTCCATCGCCTGCCGGTCGTGACCGTTCACCGGGCCGACGTACTTCAGGCCGAGATCCTCGAACATGCCCTGCGGGGCGAGCATGTCCTTGAGGCCCTTCTTCACACCGTGCAGCACCTCGTACATCGGCGGGCCTACGTACGGCGTACGGCCGAGGTTCTTCTTCACCAGGTCGAGGATCTTCTCGTACCGCGGGTTGGTGCGCAGGCTGGTCAGGTGCGTCGCGAGACCGCCGACGGTCGCGCTGTAGGAGCGGCCGTTGTCGTTGACGATGATGACCAGCTTGAGGTCCTTGGCGGCGGCGATGTTGTTCAGCGCTTCCCACGCCATGCCGCCGGTGAGACCGCCGTCGCCGATCAGGGCGACCACGTGCCGGTCTTCTTTCCTTAGCCGGTAAGCCTTTGCCAGGCCGTCGGCGTACGAGAGTGAGGTCGAGGCGTGGCTGTTCTCGACGATGTCGTGCTCGGACTCCTGCTGGCTCGGGTAGCCACTCAGGCCGCCCTGCTGACGGAGCGTGTCGAACTTGGGCGCCCGGCCGGTCAGCAGCTTGTGCACATACGTCTGGTGACCGGTGTCGTAGATCAGCCGGTCCTTCGGCGAATCGAACACCCGGTGCATCGCCAGGGTGATCTCCACCATGCCCAGATTGGGCCCCAGATGACCACCGGTCCGGGACACGGTCTCCACCAGGGTGTCGCGGATCTCCGCGGCGAGTTCAGTGAGCTGATGGTCGGTCAGACCCTTGAGGTCCTCCGGTCCACCGACCGTCTCCAGCACGCGCATCGAGCTCCTCCGCAGGTTGTCCTCGAATGCTTGAGTCTATGCACGGCCGCCCCGTATTCCGAACGCGGAGGGCGTCACTGTGCGTTTCTCACACTTAAGGACGAGCGCCGGGGCGAGCTTGTTCGCTTGTGATGCCCCTCTCACCTACAGTGATCGCCATGGAGCTGGTGAGGACCCTCTTCTGCAAGTACGACGGCACGCCCCACCGCCTCTTGGAAGCCATAAGTCTGGGTGAGGACGAACACGGCCTCTGGACCGGCTCCCTCCCCGGCACCCGAGCCCAACGCGCCGACGGCACCTGGGTCACCATCGACCACCACCGCGTCCGCCTCTTCCCCCGAGGCCAATGGTGGTCCGCCCTCTTCAACGACGAACCCCACGCCACCCTGGTGTACTGCGACATCACCATGCCCGCAGAATTCGGCGTCGACTCCGTCACCGCCGTCGACCTGGACCTAGACGTCCGCCTCCTCCGCGACGGCACCGTAAAAGTCATGGACGAAGACGAATTCGAGCTGCACCAACTCAAGTACTCCTACCCCGCCCAGGTGATAGCCACCGCCCAAGCTACCTGCACCTGGATAGCCGCCAACATCGCCGTGGCCGAACCCTTCACCAGCACCTACAAAACCTACCTAACAAAACTCAAGTCCCTCACCCCAGCCAGCTAGGTATGCAGCGGCTGACTGTCGGCACTCCGCCCGGCCTTCGCTCCCGCTATTCAGCCCGCGCCGCGCTCCAGGCTCACCCACTGGTGGGATCACGACGGGTCCTCTATTTGAGAGGCCAATGTCGCAGCCTCCTGTTCAGTAAATAACGGCGGGCCCCACAGATTCGACCTAGCTTCGTCGAGAAATTCGATGGGTAGTCGAACTCCATACTTCAATACATAGTGGGCAAGATCGGTCCGCCAATACCAACTTCCGTCGGAACGCAATCCGGAAGTCAGAAAGACTTCTTCGCCATCGATTACATCAGATTGAAATCCGATCGTGTATCTGATCGAGGTAGCCCGCACGAGATAAAACGCCACCCGCCGTCTTTCGACTTCATTCAGAATTCCTACAGCGTCTCGAATCGATTCGTACTCAAGCCCGCCATCCCATAGCTCCGCGAAGGTGCCTAGGCGTCTCATTGCTGCGCTGCCCATCCTCCGTCTGGATCGAGGTGAGGGCCTGATGCGCCAGGCGTAAGGTGCGCCCGGGTCATGGCCGCCGATCTGACACTCTGCCCAGGTCCGCCAGATCTGCTTGTCAGCATGGGAGGTCGACCTCGGCTGGTGAAGTCGATGCGGCTGATCGTCGTGGGATCGTGCCAGGCGAGTTCGTAGCAGGTTAGCCAGCGTGCGTACGACGTACTGCAGGGCTCTGGTCGCCGCTTGTCGGTTGTTGGCACCGGGCAACTCTCTCACCGGGTCAGAGGATCTCGGCGGCGGAGGAGCGGGGATGGGGTGCTCCTCCGCCGTCGGGAGTTAGAGGGTCAGCTGCAGTTGGTGGGGTCTAGGTAGGCGGTGCAGAGGGTGGGTTGGGCGGCTGCGCCGGCGTACAGGCGGAGGTCGTCGAGGCGGCCGTTGAAGGGTTTGGTGTTGGTGCGGGAGGTGCCGATCATGGTGGTGCCGCCGCGGGTGGGGATCGCCGGGAAGGCTTGGTTCGAGAAGCCGCGGAGGTCTACTTGGATGGCGAGTTCAGGGTTGACGGAACCGTCCGAGCCGGCGGCGTAGGTGGCGGAGATGACATGCCAGTCGGTGACCGTGTCACGGTCGACGGTGGCGACGGCTGTGGTTTCGGTGGCCGAGGTGGCGTCACCGCGGGCGAAGATCCATTCGCTGGTGGTGGCGTCGACCGGGCGGTACTCGATGCGCCAGGTGTCCTTACCAGAGGTGCCCTGCCGAGCAACGACCATGGACTTCGAGGGGTCACCGATCTTGACGCGGGCGGCGACGGTGAAGCTGGCGCTGCCGTCGATCACGGAGTGGTCGAGGGTCAGGGACTCGCGAGTGTGGCCGGTCATTTCGAGGACTCGCCCGTACTGCGGGTCGTCGACGAAAGCGCCGGCCTGGCTGCCGGTGAAGCCCGCGACGGTCAGATCGGCGCCGCGAACGGCTTCCGGCGTACGCCAGGTGGTGCCGACCCGGGTGGCATTGTCGAGCGGCCAGTACGCCGCCACGCCCGAACTCACCACGCCGCTGCGCAAACGCGAATCGACCAACTCGGGAATCTCGTCAGCCACCAGAACGCGCTGCCAGATGTTGACTTCGTCGAGGGATCCGGCGAAGTAGCCGGTGAAAGCACCGGCGAACTTGCCGCGGCCAACCGTCAGCGGGCCAGCAGCCTTCCATGCCGGAGTGGTCGGCGAGGTGGAGGTCTGCTGCAGGCGGCCGTTGACGAAGAGCTCCAGGTTGCCGGTGGTCGCGTCGTAGGTGCCGGTCAGGTGGGTCCAGGCGGTGTTGACCGGTGCTTCCTTCGAGGACGCGCGATAGAAGGCCGGGTTGGAGACATCAGCTGAGGTGCGCCCGAAGACCCAGCGCTTGCTGGCGGCGTCGTAGTACAGGCCGAAGGCGCTGCTGTTGGTTCCGGTCACGGCAGCGACAACACCGTTCGTGGTGCTGCTCGTCGGGCGGGCCCAAGCCGAGATGCTGAAGCTCTTCGAGGTGTCGACCACTGGCTCGGACGCCTGGGCGAAATCATCCACACCGTCGAATGCGGCGGATCCGTTCACCCGGCCCTTGCCGTCGAAGGCCGCTCCCCCGGTCAAGGTCAGTGGATGTGTGAGGCCGGGACCATCAGCCGCCGTGGTACCGCTGCCGTCGTCGAAAGCCCAGGAACCGATGGGTGCAGGGCGTGGGCCGACGTTGAATCGGAAATACGTCAAGCCGCCGGGCTGCCCGATGCTGCTGACACTCCGCACCTGGAGGGTTTGCAAGGTATCGCTGGTCGGAGTCAGCGTGATGGTGGCTGACGAACCGTCCACAGACCCGTAGGTGGTGTTGAGGTTGTAGTCGAACCGCACCACATCCGCCGAGGTCGCCGTCAGGGTGAACGTCACCGATTCACCCAGTTCTACGATCTCCGGGCACACCGGCTGGTCGAGACAGTTGCCCAACTCAGCACCGTGATAGGTCGCCGTGACCGTGGGCGGACTCGGCGGCACCGGCGGCTCGTCCGCCGCAGCAGCCGAAAGATTTACCCCACCGATGGCCAGCACCAGACCAGCCGCCGCAGCGGTCACACGCCAACTCAGCACGCCACTCAACTTTCCCCACCCAGCCATGCAGCCCTCCCGGCCTTCCAAGCCGCAGGCGAAAGCCGACGGCCGGGCCATCCTTCCGGGGAGGGGATTACTGCGTCCAGCTAGTTGCACCTATGTGCAATTAGCGGCCGAGGAGTTTGTACTTTGCTTCGGCGGCTTGTTTTTGGGGTTTCCACCACGAGGGGTTGGACTTGTACCAGTTGATGGTGGCGGTGAGGCCTTCGGTGAAGTCTGAGTAGCGGGGGGTCCAGTTGAGTTCGGTGCGGATTTTGGTGGTGTTGTTGGAGTAGCGGAGGTCGTGGCCGGGGCGGTCGGGGACGTGCTCGTAGGCGTCGGACGGCTCGTTCATCAGGGTGAGGATTGCTTCGATGATTTGTTTGTTGCTGCGTTCGTCGCCGGAGCCGATGAGGTAGGTCTCGCCCAGGCGGCCTCCTGCGATGATGCGGTGGACGGCCTCGTTGTGGTCGTCGACGTGGGTCCATTCGCGGACGTTCTCGCCGGCGCCGTAGAGCTTGGGCTTGTCGCCGAGCAGGATGTTGGTGATCTGGCGTGGGATCAGCTTCTCGACGTGCTGGTACGGGCCGTAGTTGTTCGCGCAGTTGGAGATCGTCGCGGCCACGCCGTACGAGCGGGCCCAGGCGCGGACCAGCATGTCGGAGCTTGCCTTGCTGGCGGAGTACGGGCTGGAGGGGTCGTACGCCGTCTCCTCGGTGAACTGGTCGACCGAGTCCAGTGGGAGGTCGCCGAAGACCTCGTCGGTGGAGATGTGGTGCATCCGCTTGTCGTGCTTGCGGACCGCCTCGAGCAGGGTGAAGGTGCCGATGATGTTGCTCTGGATGAACGGCGACGGATCGTTCAACGAGTTGTCGACGTGGGATTCGGCGGCGAAGTGGACCAGGACGTCGGTCTCGGCGACGAGCTTGTCGACGAGCGCGGCGTCGCAGATGTCGCCGTGGACGAAGGTGACCTGCTCGGCCACCGACGCCAGGTTGCTCTCGCTGCCGGCGTACGTGAGGGCGTCGAGCACGGTGATCGCCACGTCCGGCAGGCGGCGGACGGTGTCGTGCACGAAGTTCGAGCCGATGAAGCCGGCTCCGCCGGTGATGAGCATCCGTCGCATGCCGCACAGGATAGCTAGCAGTTCAGTGACCGATCACGCCGGTACGGTGACGCCATGCGTAACGTCCGGGTGGTCTACCGCAAGTACGACCAGAGGCTGCATTGGCACCAGTGGATGCTGTATCTGGGCGAGGACCAGTACGGCGTATGGCTCGGCGCGCGGGCGAACTCGGTCTCGCAGCGCGGCGACGAGCCCGAGATGCACCATTCACAGGCGCACGTGCAGTTGTTCCCGCGCGACCGCTGGTTCACGGCGATCTTCAACGACGAGCCGCGGTCGACCGTGATCTACTGCGACATCACCACCCCGGTGACCTTCGGCGAGACCGAATTCACGATGATCGATCTCGATCTGGACGTGGTGAAGAAGCGCGACGGGACGGTGTACGTCGACGACGAGGACGAGTTCGCCGAGCATCAGGTCCAGTTCGGCTACCCGCGCGCCACCATCGAGGCTGCCCAGAAGGAATGCGACTGGCTGGTCCGGGCGGTCCAGACCGAGGAGCCGTTCCTCTCGACGTACAAGACCTACCTCGACAAGGTCCGCTAACGCGCCTCGTGCACGGTCAGGGTGAGGTGGTCGAGTTTCAGCGCGTTGGGAACGCGGCCGTTCTGACCGGCGAACATGTCGGCGACCGGGGAGACTGTTAGGAACAGCGACTTGCCGGCTGGGACGTCGACCGCGATCCCAGGTAGGTCGACCGAGCGGCGGGCGCCACGCACCACCCTTGTCTCACGCAACGGCATCGTGTTGTTCTGGACGATCTTGGCGTCGAGGACAGTGCTGCCCACGCTGAGAGCAAAGAAGGCACCTGCATCAGGAAGCAGGCTGCTGACCTTGGCTCTCAACGCAGGTACGCCGGCCACGGTGATCGGCCCCTTGGCAACCTCGATGTTGATTGGCAGTCCGACGTTCGCCGACGTCACCACCTGGCCGAGCCGGTACTGCTTGTTCGGCTCGAGACTTCGTTGACTCAGGCAACGACCGTCCGCGGTGGCGAGGTGGTAGCCGCCGAAGCCGGTCAGGCCGCTGTGCTCACCCAGCAATTGCAGGTCCATGAACCGCTGCTCCAGCGCCCCGAAGGAAGCGCTGCCGAGGGCGACGGAACAGGGATCCCCCGGCGTGACGAAACCTGGCGGCAGCACGCTGGGCAGAGTGTGGCCGCCGTTGTAGCCGAGGAAGATCGAGCGCGACCGGGCGCGCGGTGTGAGCGCCTGCTGGAAGTTCTCCAGTCCCTGGTTGAGGTTGAAGAGGTTGTCCGAGATGCCCTGACCGAACAGCACCGGAATGTCCAGTCTGCGCCCGTGCGCGACGTGCCAGGCAGGCCCGTTCTTGGCGAAGAACGCGTCGAGATCACGACCGGCCTGCCCGGTCGGCCAGGTGCCGGTCGTCACCAAAGCAACAAACGCCGCGCCCACCGCAGGAGGCAGATGGGTACCACCACCGGCGTACAGGATCGCCAGCCACAGTGTCCGGGCCGCTTCGTCCGGTGCGAGGCTCTGCTTGAGATCCCACCAGGTGATCTCCGGCGCCAGCGCGTCGAACCTCGTTCGCCCACGATCCCGCAGCTCGGTGAAGGCACCGGCGAACTGGTAGCCACCACCGTAGGAACCGCCGATCGCGCCGATCAAAGGATCACCAGCTCGTTGCTTGGTCACCCAGTCCAGCGAGGCGACGAAGTCGACCAGCTTGACCACGTCCCGGCCCTCGAAATCGGGGTTCATCACATGCGCGACGCCGGTGCTCTCGCCGAAACTCCGCTGATCGAAGCTGAGTACGCCGTACCCGGCGTCGAGCCACGACTTGAAGACCGCAGGGTCCTTGGTCCGGCTCCCGCCCCAGCCGTGGCTGTGGAAGATCAATGGAACGGTGTGCCCAGCCGACGCACTCGAGGGTTTGAAGAGCGAGTAGCAGATCTGCACCGGGGTGGCGGTCCCAGGCTCCGGCACGCTCGCCACGCACCCGTTCACCACAACAGGGTCAGCGGCAACCGCCGGAGCAAGCGGCAACAAAGAAGCCACGAGCGCGACAACAACACCGAGCAGAGCTGGACGGCGACTCATCACTACCCCCAGTGATCGATTCCTCTCGATGCGCACAACCTAAACCAGCACACCGACAAGAACCAGGGCTCCGCTGTGAGTGAACGGGGAGGATGAGCTGCGAGACTATGGCCGTGCATATCGCGATCATGGTTGTCGCTCTGGTCGCCGTGGTGGCGGCCGGGGCCGCGCTGGCCCGGCGGGTCGGGGTGTCGGCGCCGCTGCTGCTCGTCGTCATCGGGGTCGCAGCGTCGTACCTGCCCTTCGTCCCGCAGTTCGAGCTGTCCCACGAGGTCGTCCTGGTCGGCTTCCTGCCGCCGCTGCTGTACTCGGCGGCGATCAAAACCAGCCTCGTCGACTTCTCCAAGCACCGCCGGTCCATCGGACTCCTCTCGGTCGGCCTGGTCGCGTTCACCACCATCGGCGTCGGCCTGGTCGCCTACTGGCTGCTCGGCAGCGCCGCCAAGTCGCAGGGCCTCGAGCCCCTCCCCCTCTGGGCCGCCTTCGCGATCGGCGCCGTCGTCGCCCCGCCGGACGCGGTCGCCGCGACCGCGATCGCCAAGCGGGTCGGACTCCCCCGCCGCGTCGTCACCATCCTCGAAGGCGAAAGCCTCCTCAACGACGCCACCGCTCTGGTCGCCCTCCGTACGGCGCTCGCGGCCGGTACCGCGAGCATTGCCCTGCTCAACGGGGAGCACGACGTCCACAACCCGACCCCGTTGAGCGTCGGCCTGGACTTCCTGCTGGCCGCCGGTGGTGGCGTCGCGATCGGTCTGGTCTGCGCGATCGTGCTGGCCAAGGTCCGCAAGCGGTTCACCGATCCGGTGCTCGACACGACACTCAGCCTGACCGCGCCCTTCATTGCCTACATCGCTGCCGAGGAGGTCCACGCGTCCGGCGTACTGTCTGTCGTCGTCACCGGCCTGCTCCTCGGGCACAAGGCACCGATCATCCAGTCGGCCGCGTCGCGGATGTCCGAGCGCACCAACTGGCGGACGTTCCAGTTCCTGCTGGAGAACACGGTCTTCCTGCTGATCGGCCTGCAGACGCGCTGGATCCTCGACGACCTCTCGCACAGCCCGCTGTCGACCGGCACCATTGCGATCGCCACTGTCGGCGTGTTCCTCGCAGTGATCCTGCTGCGACCGATCTGGCTCTTCCCGGTCACCCTGCTGTCCCGCCGTATCCTCGGCCGCTCCCGGCCAGGACCGGTCAGCTGGCAAGCCCTGGTCGTCGTCTCCTGGGCAGGGATGCGGGGTGTGGTCACTCTGGCGGCTGTCTTCATCCTGCCCGAGGAGACGCCGCACCGCGAAGTACTGGTGTTCATCGCACTGACAGTGACCGCTGGAACCCTGCTGTTGCAGGGCTCCACTCTGCCTTGGCTCGTACGCCGGTTGCGCCTGCCCGGCCCTGATCCCGCAGAGGACGCGCTCCAGGAAGCCGCCGTACTCCAAGGAGCACACCGCGCCGCCGAGGCAGAGCTCGATCGCCTGATCACCCCGGACGACCCGCAAGAGGTGATCGCGCTACTCCGCCAGCGGGGCGAGTCCCGGGCCCAGGCGGCCTGGGAGCGACTCGGCCGGCCCGAAACGGAGTACGAGACGCCCAGTGAGGCCTACCGGCGGCTCCGGATCGCCATGCTCGACGCCGAGCGCAGTCACATCCTCAAGGTCCGTGACGACGGTCTGGTCGCTGACGAGGTGCTGCAGCGAGCGCAGATCCAGCTAGATATCGAGGAGTCGATCCTCGACCGCGCCGAGGCCGACGACGTCGGTGGTCAGTCCGAGTCGCTCCGGATCGTGCCGCCGCCGGGCGCCGAGTGCGAGCACCTCGCGCAGGCGCCGTGCGTGCTGACGCCGAACACACCGGAGGGTTGCGAGGAGTGCCTCGCGGTCGGCGGTACGTGGGTGCACCTGCGGCTCTGCCTGCAGTGCGGTCACGTCGGCTGCTGCGACTCCTCCCCCGAACGCCATGCCAGCAAGCACTTCGAGTCCACGCGGCACCCGGTGATGCGGAGCTTCGAGCCGGGCGAGGACTGGCGCTGGTGCTTCATCGACGAGAAACTCGGCTGATGGCCGACTGTCTGTTCTGCTCGATCATCGCCGGCTCCACCCCGGCGCACCTCGTCTACGAGACGCCCGAGATCCTCGGCTTCCTCGACATCCGGCCGGTGTTCAAGGGGCACACCTTGCTGGTCCCGCGCGAGCACATCGCGACGATGGTCGAGCTGCCCGACGAGCTGACCGTGCCACTGTTCGGCGCGGCGCGCTCCGTCGCAGCGGCGGTCCGTACGGCGTACGACGCACAGGGTTCGTTCGTCGCGGTGAACAACGTCGTCTCCCAGTCGGTCCCGCATCTGCATGTCCACGTCGTACCCCGGACGAAGGGCGACGGCCTCCGCGGTTTCTTCTGGCCCCGCACCAAGTACGCCGACGACGCCGAAGCAGCGTCGTACGCCGAAAACCTCCGCGCCGCGCTGTCCGCCTGACCGCAACCTGCCAGCCGAAGCATCGCAGCCTGCTTACTGCTTAGCCTCTGGAACCATGCCGAGTCTCCTGGATCGGCTGATCGTCATCGTAGAACTGCTGCTGGCACTCGGCGCGGACGGTGACGTTCTCAACCACGAGTTGAGGCCTGATGAAATGACCACGCTCAAGCGTCATGTCGACGCCTTGGAGGCCGGCCACCGGCTTCTGGATCGCGAAGGGAACTGGATCGATCCGGAGGTTGCTCGGGTGCCCTATGACGAGCTTCGGGCTATCGACGAACGGTTTGTCGGACCGGCCATGACCAGGCTGCTGCTGAAACGCGGTACCAGCCGGCCGCAGGTGATGCGGCTTGCGATGAAACTGGGGCGGCCGAGGTCCAAGGAGCAGATGGTGGAGCTCTTCCTTCGGTTCGGCGACCCGGACACTGCCGAGGAGTTCCTCAACTCCGGCTCGCGAATCTTCTCGGACGCGGCGAGAAAGTGGGCGGACGATCACAACCACTACGTCCTCGGCCGCCAAGGCAGTGGAAAGTTCAGCTGGGGACGGTTCTGACGCTTGACGGGGTTTCACACTCGCGGGTGACTTCGTGCCTGAGGGCGCACTGCCAGGAGGCTGCGCCCGGCCTGCGCTTAGCGCACATCGCGGTCCAGTCTGTCCTCCAAGCGTTGCAGGGCTCGGTCGACTGCCGCGCGGACGGCGGCATCTGGGTCGTCCGTCAGCTCCTCCAACGCCTCGGCATGCTCGTACTCCCCCGCGGCTCCGACAGCGCGCACTGCGGCGGCCCGCACCCGCGGTAGCTCGTGGCTGAGCATCGGTAGCAGGGAATCGACCAGCTCACCGAGCTCGCGCTGGGCCGTGATCTTTGCGACGTGCTCGCGCACCCGCCACGCCGGGTCGTCGGCTGCGGCCAGCAACGCCTCGACCACGTCGTCCCGCCAGATGTAGAGGAACGCTCGGGCCGCCCAGACCCGCACCCAGTAGTAGTTCACCGGATCGACGGGATGCGCCCAGCCGCCCGGATTCGCACTGCCGGTGATGGCGACCAGCTTCGGCAGCTCGACCCCGAACGCGTCCTCACCCGTGATCTCACCGGTCAGGAGCGCGACGCACCAGTCGATCACGGTGTCCTCACCGTGCTCGGCACAAGCGCCGAGGATCACCTCGCGCGGATGCTCCCGATCAGCCATACGCCCAGTAAAACCGTCAGCCCCGACAATTTCCGCGAACTGACCTGAGACGCCCCGCATACTCCCGGACATGGAGTGGTTATGACGACCACGGGAAGTCCCGAGGCCCCGGCGCCATCCGGTGCCGCGTCGGCGGCGGAACGAAAACCACTTCAGCTTGTGGCGACCGAGGAGGCCAGGTTCCGCGAGCTGTTCGAGGGGCATTTCCGGGACTTGCTCGGCTACGCGCTGCGGCGGGTCGGGTCGCCCGACGACGCTGCCGACGTGGTGGCCGAGACGTTGCTGGTCGCCTGGCGCCGGCAGGACGACGTACCGGTCGACGGCACCGCGCGGCTCTGGCTGTACGGCGTGGCGCGGCGGGTGCTCGCCAACCACCGGCGGGGCGACCGTCGTCGCGACCGGCTGGCCGAGCGGCTCCGCCTGGAACTCGACGAGGCGACGCCGGATCCGGCCGAGCAGGTCGGTTCGGCCGCCGCGGTCCGGTCGGCGATGAACCGGCTGAGCGCCGACGATCGCGAGCTGATCATGCTGACCAGCTGGGAGGACCTCGACCCGAAGGAGGTGGCCGCCGTGCTCGGCGTACCGGCTCGAGTGGTGCGGACGAGGTTGCACCGGGCTCGCAGCCGGCTGAGGAAGTTCCTCGGAGACGCCTTCGAAACTGACGGACATGTACGGGATGACACACGCCCGGCTGAGGAGGAGCGATGAACGACACCGAGCTCGACCGGCTGATCGCCGCGGCCAACCCGTACGACGAGGAAACGGTCCGGCGGTTGCCGATCGACGACGCCGGATCCGAGCTGCTGACGGAGATCCTCACCACCACCGCACCACCCCCCGCCTTGGCCGTGGCTCCGGGTCCGGGGCCGAGGCGGCGTCGACGGGTGGTGCTGCTTGCGGCTGCCGCGGCTGTCGTTGCGGTCGCGGTCGGACTGGTCGGGGCGCTCTTTCCCGTCAGCAACCCGGCCGCTCCGCCGTCGGCCTTCGCGGCGGAGGCGATTGCCGTTGCCGAGAGCAACCAGCGGCTGCTGATCGATGACCCGGCTTGGACAGTGACCTCGATCGGTGAGTTCACCCCCGAGTGGGGTGACTTGAAGTTCATGAAGGACGGGTGGAGGTTCGACATCTCCTGGATGCCGGCCAAGGAGTACACCGGCAGCCTCAAGGAGTACTACGGCCCCAACTACATCGGACAGCCGATCGATCTGCTGGGCCGGCGCGGCTCGATCTTCCAGAGCCGCGGCTTCACCGAGTTCACCGTCGTGATGCCGCCCGTCGGGAACAACTACCTGTCGCTGCGAGCCGACCTTGGGTCGGAGCGGGCCTACCGCGACGTGCTGGCGAAGGTGAAGCAGGTCGACGTCAACACCTGGCTGAGCGCCATGCCGGCCGACACCGTGTTGCCGAACCAGACCAAGAAGACCGTCGACGCGATGATCGCCGACATGCAGCTGCCACCCGGCTTCGACAAGACACGGCTCTACCAGGAGCACCTGATCGACCGGTATGAGCTCGGCGTACGGGTCGCGGGTGCCGTCAGCTGCGCGTGGCTCGACCGCTGGTACGCCGCGCGCAAGGCCGGCGACGCCGCACAGATGAAGCAGGCGGTGATCGCGATGAACGGCAGCCGCCACTGGAAGATCCTGGTGGAGATGAATGGATCCGGAGATTACCCGGAGGAGGTCTGGGGCTGGGCCGATTCGATGGCCAAGAACCTCTACTTCACCCAGGACGGCTATCGGAGCGGACTGGTCTGTCCCCGCTGAGCAAGGCCGCTAGCCGCGGGCGAGGATCTCGATCATGAAGCCTTTCGCGGTCGCGATGCTCGCCTTGCTGCCGGCGCCGGAGACCTCGATGCCGGTCACCAGTCCGCCGAGCAGCGCCGCGCCGTACCAGATCGGTACGCCGCTGACGGAGGCGCCGATCGCGAAGGCCTCGTCGGCGATGCCTTCGAGATCCTTGCGCCCACGGGCCTTCCGGGCCTTCGCGGCCGCGATGATCTTCTGCGAGAAGGCCGCGTAGTACTGGCCGTCGGCCCGGGTGATCGTCACCGTGCCGTGCGCGGCCTTCCACGTGCACACGGAGTACGGGCCTTGCTTGCTGACGGCAACCTTTCCGACCTTGAGGCCGAGGACGTCGCTGATCTCGGCGGTCGTGAACCGCTCGCACAGCGTCTTGCCGGCCACCCGGACGACCGGCTGCTCGTCGTCAGGCACGCTCGGCGGGGCAACCGGCGCAGACGACTTAGGCGTGATTGTCGGACCGGCGACCGTCGGTCCATAGGTGCTCGGTTCCTCTGCCGCACATCCAGCCAGTACTACGGCCGCCAGAGCCATCGAGATCGTCGTCATGCCCCGCATTGCATTCCCCCTGCATCACACCCGGCCACCCCAGCCGGAAACACGGCCACAATTCCACGTGCTTGTTACGGGCAGCCGCCCTACGGATGAACAGCTCAGAACACAAGCAAAGGGAAGGAAGGCGGGGTGGTGGGACAACAAAACCGGCCCCCAGGAAAGGGGGCCGGCATTGTCGGTCAGTGAATCAGTTGGCGATCAGCGAGCGCAGAACGTACTGCAGGATGCCGCCGTTGCGGTAGTAGTCCGCCTCACCAGGAGTGTCGATCCGTACGACGGCGTCGAACTCCTTCGTCGACCCGTCGGTCCCGGTGACCTTGACCTTCACCGTGCGCGGGATGGCGCCGTCGTTCAGCGCGGTCACGCCCGTGATGTCGAAGGTCTCCTCGCCGGTCAGGCCGAGCGACTCCGCGTTCTCGCCCTCGGGGAACTGCAGCGGCAGGACGCCCATGCCGATCAGGTTCGACCGGTGGATCCGCTCGAAGGACTCGGTGATGACGGCCTTCGCACCGAGCAGGGCGGTGCCCTTGGCGGCCCAGTCGCGCGAAGACCCGGAGCCGTACTCCTTGCCGGCCAGGATCACCAGCGGCGTACCGGCTTCGGCGTACGCCTCGGAGGCTTCGTAGATCGACGTGACGGGCGCGTCGGGCTTGGTGAAGTCGCGGGTGAAGCCGCCCTCGGTGCCGGGCGCGATCTGGTTACGCAGCCGGATGTTGGCGAACGTGCCCCGGATCATCACCTCGTGGTTGCCGCGGCGCGAGCCGTAGGAGTTGAAGTCCTTGCGATCCACGCCGTGCTCGGCCAGGTACTTGCCGGCCGGGCCGTCCGCCTTGATCGCACCGGCCGGGGAGATGTGGTCGGTGGTGACCGAGTCGCCGAGCTTCGCCAGCACGCGGGCACCGGCGATGTCGGTGACCGGCGACGGCTCCTTGGCCATGCCGTCGAAGTACGGAGGCTTGCGCACGTACGTCGAGTCGGCGTCCCAGTCGAACGTCTTGCCCTCCGGCGTCGGCAGCGACTGCCAGCGCTCGTCGCCGGCGAACACGTCGGCGTAGTCCTTGGCGAACATCTCCTTGTTGATCGAGGAGGCGATCACTCGCTCGACCTCGTCCGCGGCCGGCCAGATGTCCTTCAGGAACACGTCGTTGCCGTCGGTGTCCTTGCCCAGGGCATCGGTCTCGAAGTCGAAGTCCATCGTCCCGGCGAGCGCGTACGCGATCACCAGCGGCGGCGACGCGAGGTAGTTCATCTTGACGTCGGGGTTGATCCGGCCCTCGAAGTTCCGGTTGCCGGACAGCACGCTGACGACGGCGAGGTCGGCTTCCTGGACACCGGCCGAGACCTCCGCCGGCAGCGGGCCCGAGTTGCCGATACAGGTCGTGCAGCCGTAGCCGACCAGGTGGAAGCCGAGCTTCTCGAGGTACGGCGTGACGCCGGCCTTGTCGTAGTAGTCGGTGACCACCTTCGAACCCGGCGCCAGCGAGGTCTTCACCCACGGCTTGGAGGTGAGACCCTTGTCGACCGCGTTCTTCGCGAGCAGTGCTGCGGCGAGCATCACCGACGGGTTCGAGGTGTTCGTGCAGGAAGTGATGCTGGCGATCACGACGTGCCCGTGGTCGAGCTCGATCTCCTGGCCGTTCAGGCTGATCTTGGTCTTCTTCGACGGGCGGCCCGCGTCTCCCGTGCCGTGCGGGACGTGCGGCTCGTCGTCGGTGTTGCCGTGCCCGTTCGGGGCGTCACTGGCCGGGAAGCTGCCGAGCTCGGACGGGTCGACCTCGAGCTCTTCGGTCGCGTAGTCGACGAGCGCGCCGCGGAAGCCTTCCTTGGCCTCGCTCAGCGCGACCCGGTCCTGCGGCCGCTTCGGGCCGGCGATCGACGGGACGACCGTCGACAGGTCGAGCTCCAGGTACTCCGAGAAGCGCGGCTCGACGTCGGGGTTGTGCCACAGCCCCTGCTCCTTGGCGTAGGCCTCGACCAGCGCGACCTCGTCCTCGCCGCGGCCGGTGAGCCGCAGGTACTCCAGCGTCACGTCGTCGATCGGGAAGATCGCACAGGTCGAGCCGAACTCCGGGCTCATGTTGCCGATCGTGGCCCGGTTGGCCAGCGGGACCGCCGCGACACCGTCGCCGTAGAACTCCACGAACTTGCTGACCACACCGTGCTTGCGCAGCATCTGGGTGATCGTCAGGACGACGTCGGTCGCGGTGGCGCCGGCCGGCACCGAGCCGGTCAGCTTGAAACCGACCACCTTCGGGATCAGCATGCTCACCGGCTGGCCGAGCATCGCGGCCTCGGCCTCGATGCCGCCGACGCCCCAGCCCAGTACGCCGAGGCCGTTGACCATCGTGGTGTGCGAGTCGGTGCCGACGCAGGTGTCCGGGTAGGCCTGCCCGTTGCGGACCATCACGGTCCGGGCCAGGTGCTCGATGTTCACCTGGTGCACGATGCCGGTGCCCGGCGGGACGACCTTGAACTCGTCGAACGCGGTCTGGCCCCAGCGCAGGAACTGGTACCGCTCGCGGTTGCGCTCGTACTCCAGCTCGACGTTGCGCTCGAACGCGTCCTGGCGGCCGAAGACGTCGATGATCACGGAGTGGTCGATGACCAGTTCGGCCGGCGCCAGCGGGTTGATCTTGGTCGGGTCGCCCCCGAGCTCGGCGACCGCCTCGCGCATGGTGGCCAGGTCGACGACACACGGCACGCCGGTGAAGTCCTGCATGATCACCCGGGCCGGGGTGAACTGGATCTCGGTGTCGGGCGCCGCGTTCGCATCCCAGTTGCCGAGCTTGGTGATGTGCTCGGCGGTGATGTTCGCACCGTCCTCGGTGCGCAGCAGGTTCTCGAGCAGCACCTTGAGCGAGTAGGGCAGCGTCTCCGCGCCCTCGATCCCCGCCAGCCTGAAGATCTCGTACGACTTTCCGTTGACTTCGAGTGCACCCTTGGCACCGAAGCTGTCGACGCTCGCCATCAACCCGCTCCTCTATCCGGTCCTGTGTCCGCTACGCCCATCCTGCCGAGCCCTCGGCCCGGCCGGAAGGTCAGGTTGCCCTAACCTCCCCAGCAAACTCTCTCGACATCAAGATACACGACATCGAGCCACTTCCGCCCGCATGTTTCGACGTTCGCCGAAAAGGTGGCGGCGGGGAGTCGGCTTCTGGTCTGATCCAGTTTCATCAGGCACTGGGGTGGGAGATGGCGTGGTTACTGAGATCCGTAGCAATCGCAGGGTGAACGGCCGGTTCCTGGTCGCGGCCGTCGCGGCGGTGGTGCTGGCGGCGGGGGTCACGGCACCCCAAGCGGCAGCCAGCACCGGTGCCACAGCCGGAACCGGTGCCACAGCCGGAACCGGCGCCACAGCCGCCGAGCAGTCGACCGCCAGGCTGGCGACGGTGACCGAGGCACCGGACACGGCGACGGCGCTCGCGGCCGCGCACCTGCAACAGCGCAGTGTGCCGATCGCCGCGCTGACCACGCCGACCCGGCGGGTTTCGGCCAAGCCGGACGGCACGATGCAGGCCGAGCTCAGCCCTGTCCCCGCCTGGGTGAAGCAGGGCAATGCCTGGGTGAACGCCGACCCGACGCTGCGGAGGGCGGCCGACCACACGGTCACTCCGGCCGCGGCCCAGCTCCCGATGCGCCTCTCCGCTGGTGGCTCGGCGCCGATGGCCACCATCGGTACGCCGGGCCGGTCGTTCACGCTGAGCTGGCCCGGTGTCCTGCCCGAGCCGGTCTTGGACGGGGCGAAGTCCACCTACCGCGAGGTGTTACCGGGAGTGGACCTGGTGCTGATCGCCGACGTGGGCCAACTGTCCCAGCATCTCGTGGTCAAGAACGCCGCAGCCGCGCGCAATCCCGCACTGCGCTCGATCCGCCTCGGACTGCACCTCGACGGACTGACCGTGCGGACCACCGCCGCGGGCGCAGTGCAGGCCCTGGACCCGGCAGGCAAGGTGGCGTTCGAGGCGCCGCCGTCGACGATGTGGGACGCGAAGGGCCGACCGGCGAAGGTGGGGGTCGCGGTCGGCTCCGGCACGGTGACCCTGAGCCCGGACCGGGCGCTGCTCACCGACCCGCACGCCGCGTTCCCGATCACCATCGACCCGGCCTGGCGGACCCCCGACTGGGAATGGGCCAAGGTGTTCAGCGGCAAGGGCAACACGTCGTACTGGTGGGGCGGGCAGGACATCGAGCCGGACACCGGGGCCAACTGGGGCAAGGTCGGCTACTGCGGTTTCACCGGATGCAACGGCATCGACACCGCCCGCACCTACTTCCAGTTCGACACCAGCTTCATGAACGGCAAGACGCTGATCAAAGCGACCTTCAGCGCCGCCATCGCCTACAGCCCGGACTGCACGCACACCCCGCTGCACGAGTTGTGGATCGCGAACAACACCATCAACGGCGGTCTCACCTGGAACAACCAGCCCGGCGGCACGCGCGTCGACTGGGCGGCCGCGGGCAACGAGTACCCCGGCTGCGCCAACGGCTATCAGAGCATCGTGTTCAACGTCGGCGCCTACTACAGCCCGACGAACCGCTCGGTGTATTCGATCCGGGCGTCCAGCGAGGGCGACAAGAACGCCTGGCGCAAGTACGACGTCTCGAAGACGCGGCTGCGGTTCGACTACAACTCCACGCCCAACGCGCCCACAGGGCTGAGGATCGACCCGGTCCTGCCCGCGCCGTGCAAGTGGTGCGGTGGCATCCCTTATATCCACGACCAGTCCGTCCGGTTGATCGGCACGCTGTCCGACCCGGACAACGACCAGCTCAACCCGGACTGGGACGTTTTCAGCAAGCAGCCGTCGTCCACCGACGACGCCGGAGACGTCGTGAACGAGCGCGGGCCCGCGTTGGCGTCCGGCGCCACCTTCAGCCGGAC
The DNA here is from genome assembly GCF_040613535.1 of Kribbella sp. NPDC006257. Lineage (NCBI taxonomy): Bacteria > Bacillati > Actinomycetota > Actinomycetes > Propionibacteriales > Kribbellaceae > Kribbella > Kribbella sp. NPDC006257. Next base: position 52,844 of record NZ_JBEXSJ010000023.1, on the reverse strand, counting down.
GCTCGACCTGACCGGCCTGGACGGCAAGCAGCTGTGGTGGAAACTCCGAGGCTGGGACGGACTCGCCGGCGGACCCCGGGTGACCTCGGACAAGACGTTCGCGGTGGACCGAAGCGGGATCGCGACCTTGCCCGGCGTCGCCGGTGATCTCTACACGACTGACGACAACGCCTGGCACGGCGGTGTCGGGGTGCCAGGCAAGTTCACCTTCACCCCGTTCACCGGCAGTGGCGCCGCGCCGGCGGACGTGAAAGACATCGACCACTACGAGTACGACTGGCACGCCGATCCCAAGACGCCGGTGGATGCCGATGCGCTCGGCGGCAGTGCGGTCCTGTTCATCGCACCTGAGAAGGACGGTCCGCAGACGCTGTACGTGCGCAGCGTGGACCGCGCCGGGAATGAGAGCCCGACTTTCGAGTATCACACCTACGTGCGGCCCGGCAGCGGTCCGGTGGCGCACTGGCCGCTGAACGGCGACCCGAGCGACACCTCGGCGCTGCGCGGACACGACGGAACATTGAACGGTGCCACCAGTTTCGCCGACGGCGCGGACGGCAAGGCGCTGACCCTGAACGGCAGCGGGTATCTGTCCGCCCCGAAAGCGGTGCGCACCGATCTCAGCTTCTCGGTGTCGGCCTGGGTGCGCATCGCCGCGCGCCCGGCCGGTGACACCGGCGTACAGACCGCCGTCTCCGGGAACGGCATGGTCAACAGCGGGTTCATGCTGAACTACCGCAACGATCCGGCCGGGGACAGGTGGGAGTTCCACCTGCCCAGCGCGGACCAGGTTGCGCGTAATGCGGATACCGTCTTGCGCAGTACGTCATTTGCACGGCCCGGCGAGTGGGCGCACCTGGCCGCCGTGTACGACGTGGTGACGCGGAAGGTACTGCTGTACGTCAACGGTGAGCCGGCCGGGTCGATGGTGCGCTCGGGCGGGTTCGACGCCGGCGGCGCGATCGAGCTCGGGCGGGCCCGGTGGGAGGGCAACGTCGTCAACGCGTGGAACGGCTCGATCGACGACGTCCAGGTCTTCGACCGGGCGCTGACGCCGTCCGATGTGCAGTCGATCGTGCGTCAGGCCGACGTGGCCGTGGACCACTTCACGTTCGACGACACCGGCTCGGGCAGCACCGTCCAAAACTCCGTCGCGGGCGGCGCGGCCGGCACGCTGCAGGGCGGCGCGCAGCTCGCCGGCCACGGTGCGGTGAACCAGGCGCTGATGCTCGGTGGCACCGGCGACTACGTGTCGGCGCCGAACGCGGTGCGCACCAACTCCAGTTTCGCGGTGTCGGCGTGGGTGCGGGTCGCGGCCCGGCCAGCCGGTGACACCGGGGTGGTGACGGCACTCTCGCAGGATGGAACGTCGTACAGCGGGTTCCTGCTGAGCTACCGCAACGACCCCGGAGGGGACAGGTGGGAGTTTCATCTGCCCAGTGCGGATCTGGCGCAGCGATCCTCGGACACGGTGCTGCGCAGCAGCGTGCTCGCGCGGGTCGGCGTGTGGACGCACTTGACCGGCGTGTACGACGCCCCGACCAACAAGGTGATGCTCTACGTCGACGGCGTACCCGCCGGCTCCATGACGCGATTGGGCGGTTTCAACGCGACCGGCGAATTCAAGGTCGGGCGGGGCATGTGGGACGGCAACAACGCGGTCAACCCGTGGAACGGCTCGGTGGACGAGATCCGCGTCTACAGCCGGACGCTGTCCGATGCCGAGGTCCAGGGCATCGTCAGCCGCGACGCCGTCACGGTGGGCAAGTGGCGGCTCGACGGCAACCTGCAGGACAGCTCGCCGCGCGCCGTGACCGCCACCCCGGACGGCACGCCCAGCTACACCACCGGGCAGGTGGCCATGCCCGACCCGAACGACAAGGCATTGGCGTTGACCGGCACGGCCCAGTCGACCGTGTCGACGCCACACGCGGTGGACACCGATCAGAGCTTCTCGGTGGCGGCCTGGGCTTGGGTCGACCGGCTCGGCGGTAACCAGACCGTGGCCTCACAGGACGGCGCCAACGTGAGCGGGTTCCGCTTCCGTCAGTGCGGCGACCGATGGTGCTTCGTGATGTTCCCCAAGGACGTGAACACCTCGGTGGGAGCAGTGGAAGCGGCCTCGAGCGGCACCGCGCAGGCCCGGAAGTGGACGCATCTGGTAGCGGTCTATGACGCCGCGGCCAAGAAGATCCTCATCTACGTCGACGGCGTGGTCGCCGGCTCAGCGGCGTACACGAGCACGTGGAACGCCGGCGGGTCGTTCCACATCGGCGCGGCCGGGCCCGGTCTCGGCGAGTTCCTGACCGGGGCGATCGACGACGTGGTGGTGTACTCGCGAGCCCTGACCGCCGGTGAGATCCCGGCCCTGTCCGGCCGAGACGTTTCGCTGGTGCACAAGTACACGTTCGAGGAGGGCAGCGGCAGCAGCACCGCGGATGCAGCGGGTGGGCGGCCCGCGACTTTGAAGCCCGGCGCGACGTTCACCTCGCAAGGGCAGATCGGGGGCGCGCTGAACCTCGACGGCACCTCTGGATCGGCCACCACGACCGGAGTCGATCTGGGCACCGATCACGCCTTCACCGTGTCGGCGTGGGTCTACCTGTCGAGCAAGCCGTGCGACCTGTCCGATCCGGCCACTGTCTGCAAGGCCGACGCCGTCACTGTCGATGGCAGCAACACCAGCAAGTTCCGGCTAGGGCACGTCATCGACGGGGACAATCACGCCGACGGCGCCTGGGTCTTCGAGATGCCCGAGTCCGATGCCCTCGATGCGAAGGTCACCAAGGCGGCGGTGTCCACTCTGTCGTCCGAGCTGGATCGCTGGACCCTGCTGACCGGCGTGTACGACCCGGCCCAGAAGCAGTTGTGGATCTATGTCGACGGCACCCGGGTCGGTGCCGGCGTGCTGCTCAATGCCTGGCCCAGCAGCGGTCCGCTGGTCATCGGTCGCGGCAAAGCGGCCGGTCAGCAAGCGGAGTTCTGGCCCGGTCGGGTCGACGACGTGCTGCTCTACAACGTCGCGATGACCACCGACCAGGTCTCGGCCCTGCGTGACTCCTACCAGAAGTGACCCGTCCCACTATGACCTCGAGGAGCTGCATCATGCGCGGTCCCGCCCGTAGGCGCCCGGCTCTGCGGACCGTCGCCGCCGTGTTGTCGGTACTGGTCGCCGCCACGGCGCTGACCGTGCCGGCATCGTCCGCAGCGGCGGCGTCCGGTCCGTCGGTCACGCCGCCCGACACGACCTCCACCCCGGTGGACCAGCAGTCCATGGGCGCTCATGCCCAGGATCCGGCGAGCAAGAACGAGCTGCACGGCAACCAGACGCCACCGAACGGCCCCACGGACGGCGGCGGGACCAGCAAGGCCAGCCCGCTGTCCCCGTCGGCGACCTGGTCGGTGTCCGCGCAGTCCGGCAACTTCTCCTGGAAGTACCCGCTGCGGCTGCCGCCCGCGCCGGGCAACTTCGTCCCCCAGCTGGGGCTGGCCTACTCCTCGTCGGCGATCGACGGGCGGACCAGCGCGACGAACAACCAGCCGTCCTGGGTCGGTGACGGCTGGGACCTGTCGGCCGGGTTCCTCGAGCGCAGCTACATCCCCTGCGCCGACGACACCATGGGCGGCACCACGCCACCCAAGGTGGGAGATCTGTGCTGGCGCAGCGAGAACGCAACGGCCAGCTACGGCTCGCACGCCTCCGAGCTGGTGCGCGACGACAAGAACGGCACCTGGCACCCGCGCGCCGACGACGGCTCACGGGTCGAGCAGAAGTTCGGCGCCGGCAACGGTGACGACAACGGCGAGTACTGGAAGATCACCACCGTCGACGGCACGCAGTACCTGTTCGGGTCGGACAAGGACGCGCACTCGACCTGGACGGTGCCGGTGTTCGGCGACGACGACAAGGAACCCTGTCACCAGACCACCTTCGACGCCTCGCACTGCGTCCAGGCCTGGCGGTGGAACCTGGACAAGGTGATCGACCGCAACGGCAACGTGATCAAGTACCACTACGCCGAGGAGACCAACAACTACGGGATGGACAAGAAGGACGCCGCGACCGGGTACGTCCGCGGCGGCACGATGACCTCCGCGGAGTACGGGCTGCGCGACGACTCGTCCGACAAAGCGTCCGCCCGGATCGACTTCACCACCGGCAACCGATGCGTCCGGGACAGCGATTGCACGCTGAAGAGCGACGGCACACCGGCCAACAAGGACAACTGGCCCGACGTACCGTGGGACGACCAGTGCAACGCCACGCCCTGCAAGGACAAGTACTCGCCGTCGTTCTGGACCACCCAGCGCCTGACCGCGATCACCACCAAGGTCTGGTCCGCGACCGAGAACAAGTACAACGACGTCGAGTCCTGGACGCTCGACGGCCAGTTCCCCGACCCCGGCGACGGCGAGAAGGCCGCGCTGTGGCTCAAGGGCATCACTCACACCGGCCTGGCCGGTGGCACGCCGGTCGCCCTGCCCCCAGTGACGTTCGACGGCAAGGCGTACCCCAACAAGGTCGTGACCGACGATGCGTTCGGTCCGCTCAACCGGTACCGGGTCGTCGCCGTGAACAGCGAGGCCGGCGGCATCATCTCGGTGAACTACGCGCCATCGGACTGCACCGCGACCAACGTCGGTGCGATCAAGCCGGAGTCGAACACGTTGCGCTGCTTCCCGATGACCTGGGCGAAGCAGGATTTCAGCGAGCGCACCGACTACTTCCAGAAGTACGTGGTCGCCTCGGTCGCCCAGTCCGACCGGATCTCGGCCAACCCCGAGGACGTCACCGAGTACCAGTATCTCGACGGCGCGGCGTGGGCCTTCGACGTCTCCGAGCTGGCCAAGGACAAGAACCGGAACTGGAACCAGTTCCGCGGCTACGGCAGGGTCCGGATCAAGCACGGCACTTCGGACAACCCCAGCGGCCCGATCACCATGACCGAGCAACGCTTCTACCGCGGGATGGATGGCGACAAGCAGCCGGCGAACAGCGATGAACGGCCGACCGGCGACAAGCTGCCCACGGCCGCCCGAACGGTGTCGGTGAAGGACTCCGACGGTGGGTCGCGGACCGACGACCTGTGGCTGAGCGGGCAGACGTACGAGACCCAGACGCACGACGGCACCGGCGAGACCGTCGTGGCGAAGACGATCACCACTCCGGACGTGCAGGGTCCCAGCGCGACGCGGGGCACCATCACGGCGTACCGGGTGAATCCCGGGACCACGAAGGACTTCACCCTGCTGGCCGGCGGCGGGTGGCGCACAACGAAGAAGGTGCAGTCGTACGACGAGTTCGGGCAGGTCACCCAGGTCGACGATCAGGGCGACACCGGCAAGACCGACGACGACCGGTGCACCACTACGGCGTACAACCGCAACACCGATGCCTGGCTGGTGAGCCTGATCGCACGGACCGAGACGGTCGCCACGAAGTGCGGAACCGCCCCGGCGTTCCCCGGCGACGCGATCTCGGCCACCCGCTACGCCTACGACACCACCACCAAGATCACCGATCCGCCCAGCAGTACCGCGTTCACCGACCCGCCCAGCAAGGGCAACGTCACCCGGACCGAAGTCCTCGACCAGCGCCCCGCCGGCTCGACAGCCCCGACCTACTCGCTGAAATCGACCGCGGCCTACGACAAGTACGGACGGGCGACCTCGGCCGGTGACGCGCTGGGACATGTCACCGGCACCACCTACTCCCCCACCACCGGTGGGCCGGTCACCTCCGTAACGACCACCAACCCGCTCAACCAGGTCAGCACCAGCACCCTGGAAACCGCCTACGGACAACCGGTTCTCCAGACCGACGTCAACAACCGCAAGACCGAAATCACGTACGACGCGCTGGGCCGCAAGACCGAGGTGTGGCTGCCCAACCGGCCACGAAGCAGCAACACCACCGGCAACCAGCGCTTCAGCTATAGCTACCCGCCCCTGAAGAACGGTCCGGTAGCGGTCCGGACCAGCCAGCTCAACCCGAACGGCACCGGCTACAACACCATTGTCGCGCTGTACGACGGGTTGCTGCGGCTGCGCCAGGAGCAACGTCCGGCGCAGCGGGGCGGGCGGCTGATCACCGACACCCGCTACGACAGCCAGGGCCGCAACTACCGCACCACCAAGCCCTACTTCACCGATTCGCCCGTGGACGACAAGCTGACCGTGGCGCACGTCGACGAGCTCACGCAGACAAGTGACGTCAATATCCCTTCGCAGGAGGTCACGACGTACGACGGGGCCGGCCGGGCGGTGAAGGTCACCACCATGGGCGGTGCCGACGAGCTGTGGCACACCTCCACCAGCTACGGCGGCGACCGGACCACCACGGTTCCACCGGCGGGCGGAACCGCCACTACCACGTTCACTGATGCTCGGGGTCGTACTACCGAGCTGCGTCAGTACCACCGCACCGCTACCGCGACGAGCACTCCGGCCGACTACGACAGCGCTACGGCGGCCGACTACGACAGCACCCGCTACGGCTACACGGCCGCCGGTGACCAGAATGTGCTGACCGGTCCGTCCGGCACGGTGTGGCGCGACGAGTACGACCTGCATCGGCGCAAGACCAAGGACACCGACCCGGACAAGGGCATCACGACGATGACCTATGACGACGCCGGGCAGCTGCTGACCAGCACCGATGCCAAGATGACCACCCTGGCCTACAAGTACGACGCCCTGGGCCGCAAGATCGAGCTGCACAAGGACAGCGTCGCCGGCGCCAAGCTTGCGCAGTGGACCTACGACACGGCGGTTCTGGGCAAGGGCCTGCCCGCCACCTCGACCCGCTACGTCGACGGAGACCCGGCCAAGGCGTATACGACTTCGGTGGTCAGCTACAACGCGCTCAACCGGCCGTCCAGCCAGACGATCACGATTCCCGCTTCGGAAACAGGCTTGGCCGGCTCGTACAACAGCAAGATCAGCTACAACGTCGACGGCACGTTCGCCGGCAACGCCTACGCCAAGATCGGCGACCTGCCGGCAGAGACGATGACGTACTCGTACTCAGATCTGGGCGTCCCGATCAAGGCCGAGGGCGGCTACAACGGCACGACCGTCAAGTACGTCAGCGACACCGACTACACCCGCTACGGCGAGCTGGAACGTCTCCAGTACGGGGATCCGCACGACCCCGACCACGGCGACCCTGGCAAGCGAGCCTGGATCACGCAGTTCTACGACGACCACACCCGGCGGCCGACGCGCACCATCGTCGACGCCGAGGTGCTCGCGCCTATGCAGACCGATACCAACTACACCTACGACGCCGCCGGCAACGTCACGTCGATCACGAACGCTCCGCTGCAGCAGACCGCGGACACCCAGTGCTTCCGGACCGATTACCTGCAACGCGTCACCGAGGCCTGGACGGCCAACCAGGGCTGCGCCGCCGATCCGAGTCTGTCCGCAACGGGGCCGGCGCCGTACTGGCAGTCATTCAAGTACGACCCGGCCGGCAACCGCACCAAACTGACCGAGCACGGGGCCGCGGGCAACACCGTTCACGACTACACCTACCCGCTGCCGACCGGCGAGCAGCCGCACACACTCAGTTCGGTCAACACCACCGATCCGGCCGGCACGACGAACACCGCCGCGTTCGGCTACGACAAGCTCGGGCAGACCACTGCCCGACCGGCCGGGCAGAAACTCGACTGGGACGCCGAAGGGCACCTGACGCAGGTCACCGAAGGGGCCAAGACCACCAAGTTCGTGTATGACGCCGACGGCAACCGGCTGATTCGCCGGGACAGTACCGGTAGCACCGTGTACCTCGATGGCGAGGAGCTGAAGTACACGGCAGCCAAGACGCTGGAGCCCACCCGCTACTACCTCTTCCTCAGCAAGACCATCGCCGTACGGACCATCGCCGGACTGTCGTGGCTGGCCGGCGACCAGCAGGGCACCGCGCAGGTCGCGATCACCGCGGACACGCTGGCCGTGACGCAGCGCCGGCAGACACCGTTCGGCGCCCCGCGTGGTGCTGCGGTGGCGTTCCCCGGCGAGAAGGGATTCGTGGGCGGCACCATGGACGCCGCCACGGGACTGACCCACCTCGGAGCCCGCGAATACGACCCGCTCCTCGGCAGATTCCTGTCCGTCGATCCGGCCGTGGATACCAACGATCCGCAAACACTCGCCGCCTACACCTACAGCGACAACAACCCCATCGCGAAGATGGACCCTGACGGCCGCTGGTGGGACTGGATCGAAAAAGCGGCCGGCTGGGTCGACCAGCACCGGAGTGCCATTAGCGCCGGCCTCAGCATCGCCGCCTTCGCGATAGCGATGACCAATCCCGTCGGGTGGGTCGCTGGTGCCGTAGTAGCACTCAACGTGGCCAGCTCAGCGCTCACTGCCCTTGACGCCGTCCACTCCATCCAGGACCAGAATTTCTTGGGCTTCGGCATGGATCTCGCAGCGGCGACCTTGGGCGGATATGGCGGCTGGCTCAAGAGTGCAGGAAAGGTCATGCTCGGTACCCCCAAGGCAGCCGCCGGTGCGCTGGATGCGAACCTCGGCGCCGGCGCGGCGACCATCAATGCGTTCAGTGCTGGCATGGCCGAGTCCGACAACATCAAGAACTCGCGGGAGGGATCGCCGGTCAAGTGCTACAACAACGCACCCAACACCCTCGGACTGACCGTCCCGTGTCCGCAGAAGCCGCCGCCGGACCCGAATGATGCCAAGTACTGCAACGGGAACGACCTCGCGAAACCGTCGTGCTGGGCCCCGGTTCCAGCGCCCGCCGCCGCGGGCCCTGGCCGGCCCGGACAACACCACGGCGGAGTCGGCAGCGGCGGCAACTACAACAGCTGGATGAACGACTACACGAACGCGATCGGGACACCTAGCCCGGGATCATCACATTCGCAGGGCAACGTCGGCGGGAACGAGGTCTACCACGTCCCCGGGAAGAACTTGTACTACTACTGATGACTGGCGCGGCCTAGTGCTACAGCTGTAGTACTGGGCCGCGCGTTACTGCACACCGGCCGCGATTCGCATCCCGAGGTCGTCTACTTCGTCCAGCAGGTACGAAGCTCCCCAGACCTGGTTGCGGACGCGCCTGGTCAGCGGACGGATCACACCGGCCGCGTCGAGTCGCTGGATGGCTGCGTAGACACTGCTGGTCGGACCGCCAATCAGCTGCTCGGCCTCCGCCGCGTTGAAGACCGGTGTCGCGATGAGCTCATCCAGCAGACGGGCCGCGGCACTGCCGTGGCGGGGACCGACGACTTCCGTCCACAACTTCGGCAGTTCCTTGATCCGGTGGGCAGTCTGCTGGGACTCTCTGGCCGCCACGGTCGCCGCTTGCACGAAGGCCTGGATCAGCGGTTCGATCCGGCCTGCGCGATACGAGCCGAGGTGATCGAAGTACTCGTCACGACGGGCAACGAGCGCCGAAGCCAGCGGTACGACGACTCGCCGGGTGACGCCGCGACGCCGCAGTACGGTGTTGATCAGTGCCCGCCCGATCCGCCCGTTGCCGTCGGTGAACGGATGGATCGACTCGAACTGGGCATGGACGATGGCGACCTGGGCCAGCACCGGGACGTCGGTGCGGTTGGCAAACGTGATCAGGTCGTCCATGTATCCGGGCACGGTCTCGGGCGCCGGTGGAACGAACCAGGCGATTCGTGGCGAGTAGTCACTGCCACCGATCCAGTTCTGCATATCCCGGAAGCGGCCGGCGTAGGCGCGATCGTGTGGATCGTCGATCATCAGTGCCCGATGCGCCGCCAGCACCTGGTCCAAGTGGAGTTCGGCCCCGTCGTCGACGGAGTTGATCAGCGCCGTCAGCGCCTCGGTCGCCGCGACCATCGACGTGGCGGACGGATTCGACTTGATCCCGTGCAGCGCACGGGCGAAGTCGTCCACCGAAGCCTCGATGTGCTCGATCTTCGAGGAGGCGACCGACTCGGTGCGCAGCAGGAGCGTCTCGAGCGCCTTCAACTCGGTGCCCTGCGCGAAGTCGAGGCCGGCGATCTCCCGCACGCAGCCCTCCATCGCCACCCCCACTGCTGGCGGCAGGCGCACCTCGAGGTCGGCGATCAGCGGCGGTCGCATCGTGACCACCTCGGTCAGCCTGCGGTCTTCCATCGTGCCGCCGCGGTGCACCTGCCGCCACGGGCGAACCTCCGGCCGATGGGCAGGCCAATCCGCCGTGTCGCCGCGAGAGGCCATTTTCGCCGCCCTCACTCGGAACTAGGCCGGAGTTATTCCGACTTAGTTAGCATAACTCGGAATAACTCCGCCGTTGTTCCGAGTTAGCCGACCTGTGGGAGGACGTCTGAGGCGATGAGGTCGAGGTGATCCAGGTCGGTGAGGTCGAGGATCTGGACGTAGTGGCGGGTGGAGCCGGCTTCTGCCAGGCGGGCGAGGTGCTCGACGACCTGGGCCGGGGTACCGACGATGGAGCCGTCACCGGGGTTCTGCGGGTCGCGGCCGATGACGTCGCAGCGGCGCTTCACCTCGGCGTCGTCCTTGCCTACGACAACGGTGTGGGCGGTGGAGAGGACGAGGGTCTCCGGGTCGCGGCCGATCGCCGTACAGGCCTCGCGGACTCGCGCGAAGCGGGCTGCTGTCTCCTCGACTGAGGAGAAGCCGGCGTTGAACTCGGCCGCATACTTCGCGGTCAGCTCCGGCGTGCGCTTCTTGCCGCCGCCACCGACGATGATCGGCGGGTGCGGCTGCTGGACCGGCTTCGGCAACGCCGGCGAATCCTTCAGTTGGTAGTGCTTGCCGTCGAAGTCGTACTTCTCCCCTACCGGCGTGTCCCACAGCCCGGTGATCAGCTCCAGCTGCTCACTCAGCAGGTCGAACCGGCCGGGCGTGTCGGGAAAGTCGAGCCCGTACGCCGCGTGCTCGGACTCGAACCAGCCGGCGCCGAGCCCGAGTTCGGCGCGACCGCCGCTCATCTGGTCGACCTGCGCGACGGTGATCGCGAGTACGCCGGGGTTGCGGAAGGTCACGGGGCTGACCAGGGTGCCGAGCTTGATCCGCTGGGTTTCGCGGGCGAGTCCGGCGAGCGTGATCCAGGCGTCGGTCGGGCCGGGGAGGCCGTCGCCGTCGCCCATCGCGAGGTAGTGGTCGGACCGGAAGAAGGCGTCGAACCCGTTCTCCTCGGTCTTGCGCGCGACGGCGAGCAGATCGTCGTACGAGGCGCCTTGCTGGGGTTCGGTGAAGATCCTGAGCAACATGCGGACCACGCTATCTCGCGGTTGTGTACAACTTCTCCAGGTACGACGGTTGCCAGTCGGGGCCGCGTCCGTTCAGCCTGCGCACCAGCCCGTGGACATCCAGCCGCTGCTCGATCGGGTGGTCCCACCAGTCCGGGACCTGGTCGTACCAGCGATCAATCCGCAACGTCCGGCCGGCCGCATCGAGGCGCGCGAACAGCCAAGCCCCTTGCTCGCTCTGCGACTCCGCGCTCCACAGGTCGGCGAGCAGGTCAGCAAGCCGATCAGCCCCGTACTGCGGGTCGTCGATCTCCGGCGGCTCAAGATCGAACCGGTACGACGGATGCTCGGGATCCAGCACCTGCACCTGGATCGTGAATCCGGACGGCACCACCTTCGTCCGCGCCCGGCACCACTCCCGCAACGCCTCCAACGCAGCCGACTCCTTCGGCCGCGGCCGAGGGCGCTCGTACTCCGCCCGCATCGCCTCCTCGATAGACCCCGGCAACGGCTCAACCCGAGGCCCGTCCGCCACCACCCCCAGCCCAGGAATCGCCACCCCACCCGAACTAGCAGGAGGCGCCACCAACCGCTCAACCTCAGCACCCTCAAACTCGGCCCCACCAGAACCGCCCTCGGCCCCACCAGGCTCGTACTCCGACCCACCAGCACCGAGCTCCGCCCCACCAGGCTCGTACTCGGACCCAGCAGCACCGCGCTCCGGCCCGGCAGCACCGTGCTCCGCCTCAGCGCGCGCATCCTCGGACTCGGCGCTACCCACGGCGGGCATCGACGCGGTGATGTCCGAATCCGCAGACTCAACCTCAACCAGACCTTCAGCCTGCCCGACCCATTCGGCGCGAGATTGCTCAACCTCTTCCTCGGCATCGAGCCGTGCATCCTGCTCCCGCCCACCTCCGAGCGCGCCGAACTGCCGCCCGTCAGCCTGCTCCTCGACCGCACCGTTGAGCGCGTCATACCGCTCGTCTTGCCGCTCCTGAGCACCGTCGCCCACGCCGTACAGCTCATCGACCTGCTGCTCTTGAGCGCCGTCGGGTGCTGAGGACAGCCCACCGAACTGGTCCTCGCGCGGCCGATCCAACGCGTCGTGTTGCTCGTCGTCCCGCGGATCAAACTGCCGGTCGGCTTCTGGGAACCGCTCGGCGGGATGTTCTGCGGAGAGCCCATCCGGTACGTCGTCGCGAACAGCCTCGATCTGCGCCGTCACCTCGACGTCTGAAGTATCCGAACCAGCACTCCACGCGTCGTCCGCCCCGAACCCGTCCGCCCCAGCAGAACGGTCCACCCCACCATCACCGACCAAGCCCTTCGTCGCCTGCCCGTTCGACGCGACCGAGCCGTTCGTCGGCTGTCCGTTCGACGCGACCGAGCCGTTCGTCGACTGCCCGTTCGAAGCGACGGAGCTGTCCAGCTCTACGTGGTCGGCAGCCGAGCCGCCTGCCGTGGATTGTTCGTCCGATGTCGCGGGATGCGGCTGCGCGTCGGCGGCAACCGGCATCTGCGGCTCAGCCGTCGGGTGGAACGGACCTTGCGTCGTCAGGTCGGCGTCCGAGGCGGACGTGGGTTCCGTCGTCAGGTCGGCGTCGGATGCCGGCTTGGGGTGCGCATTCGAGTGGGTGTTGTGGCTGGTTGTGGGGTGGGTGTTAGGGGTGGGGTCGCCTAGTTGGTCGGCGGTCCAGTCGCCGTCGCCGATGAGTTCGTCGTGGAAGACCTCGCCGGCGTACTCGTACCCGTGCTCGCCAGGCTGCAAGTCCGCCGGGTCGATCGGACGGAATCCGTTGGTGAGCAGCGGGCGCTCATAGTCGTCGCCATCCGACTGCTCACTCGTCTGGGCGAACGGCGAGACATCCGACGGGTAGTACTCGTCCTCGTCGTCACCAACAGCCACCAGCCCAGCCGTGACCTCGGCATCCCCGCCCCGATCTTCAGCCGCGAGATCCGCATCAACAGCCCGTACGCCGATGTCGGAACCCTCGACGTGCTCCACCCCGGTGTCGCCGTCGGCGCCCTCGACTTGCCCCGCCCCGGTGTCGCCGTCGCCCCCGCCGGCCTGCGCCACGTCGGCACCGCCGGCCTGCGCCACGTCGCCGTCGCCGTCGCCGTCGCTAACCTGCATCCCGGCGTCGATCCCGTGCGCATCCGCACGTCCGTTGAGCTGCTCCCCGGATCCGGCAGGCGCCTCATCAGCCGAGTTCGCATCAGCGTCAACAACAGCTTCGATCTCAGCAGTCGGTGCATCGTCGTCCGCCTGGTCGGCTCCGGCCGTCGGCGCGAACGGCGACGCCACGGGCAGCCAGTCCGCTTGGGCGCCAGCAGGCGCGAAAGGCGAGGCCGAGGACAGTTGGTCCGATTGAGCGGCGGCCGGCACGAAGGGTGAGTTCGGCGCGGGCTGGGGTGCGGGTGTTTCTGGGTGGCTGGGCGGCCACTCGGGCGCGGCCTCGTCAGCGTCGGTTGGAGCTGTGGGGGCGAACGGTGACGGGTGGCCGGCGGTGGGGGGTTCTTCGATGGGTGGGAGGACGCCGGTGTCGTCGGCGTCGGGGGCGGGGGTGTTGGTGAGGGGGGTGAAGGGGCTGGGGGTGTCGGAGGACCAGTCGGGGGCGACGTCGGTGGGGACGTCCGGGGTGTAGGACGCTGCGGCGGGAGCGTCGGCGAAGAGACTGGCGTAGAAGTCTTCGCCGTCCTCTACGGGGCCGCCGACGCGTGGGGGCTCGGTGGCGGGGAGGCGGCGGTCGCTCAGGTATTGCTCTGGCGTGGGCTGGGTGTCGCCGTCGTCTTGATAGTGACCGTACGGCGCCTGTTGGTACTGCGGCTGGGCGTACTGAGCCGGACCAGGCTCGCCGTACGGCGACTGCCCAGGCTGGCCCTGCTGGAACTGATCCTGGCCACGCTGACCCTGCTCATACTGGTCTCGCCCAGGCTGGTGCAGAGCTTGCCCGGGTTGGCCCTCGTCGTACTCCGCCGGGGCGTACTCGCCTTGGCCGGGCTCCACCGGCCCGTACTCGCCCTGGTGCTCCCCCGGTGCGCCGTACTGGTCGTCTCCGGAGGGGTCCTGCTCGACAGGTTGGGGGCCGACGAGGCCTAGTACGGCGAGGGCGTCGCCGTCGTCCTCCTCGTGCTTTTTCTTGCGGCCGAAGCGGCGGGGCTTCTTGCCGGTGACGCCGTAGTTGTCGGGCTCGCGGCGGGGCTCCGGATCCGGCTGGTACGGCGGTGGTTCCGGGGTGAACGGCGGGTCCGGCTGCAGCGGCGGCTCGGCCGGGAAGGGTGGTTCGGGGGTGATCGCCGGTTCGGGGACGAACGGCTCGCCGATCATCTGGTCGCCGTCGTCGATCGGCATCCCGGTGAACGGACTCACCCCCGGCGGGACGTAGAACGACTCCTCGTCCTCAACCGGCTCCACGAAGCCGGTCGTCTCGGTCGCGAACCCCCCAGCCTCACCAAACCCGCCTGGCCCGGTAGACGGAGGTTCGGCGAAGCTGGCGGCCGTGTAGCCGGCTGACATCCGCCCGCTGCGGCCGAGGTTGTCCGCGTTCACCGCGCCCTCGGCCACGATCCCGTCGCCGAACGCCATCGCCGCCACCAGCGCGGCCCGCAGATCCGGGTCCTGCGGCGACCGCGGCCCGATTCCCAACCGGGAGAACAGATCCCGCAGTACGTCGCCCGTCAGCCCACCCGACGCCGCCGTACGGATCAACGCGACCCCCACCGGCAGCAGCTCGTCCAGCCCGCCCAGGTAGTCGGCCCACTCAGCGGCCCACTCGATCAGCTCCCGAGCAGCGTCCTCGTCCGACGTCACCCACTGCGCAATCGGCGCGAACCCGTCATCAAGCGGCTGCCAGGGATCCCCCGGGTACGCCGCTCGCGCCCAAGTCCCGTTGAAGCTCCCGTACACGAACCCGAGCTGCCCAGCCGCCATTCGCGTCTTGACCTCAGGCTGCCCGATCCACTCCGGCGACCCGGCCAGCAGATCGGCCCCCGCAGTACTGCTGTGCTGCGTGTGGAACCCGAAAAGCACCGCCCTGGCCCCGTCCAGCCGCACCATCCGCAGGTCGGAGCCGGTCTCGTCCTGGTGGTACCACCCGTCGGCATCGGCGTACCAGCGACGGTCGAAGCCGGTGGCATGGGCCACCGCAGCGAGCGCGCTCCAGCGGGCGCGCAGCTCGGCTGGGTCATCCAGGTCGACGAGCGGCATCGAGGTACCAATCCTGCGAACAGAGGGTCAATCCAGCCCCGAACGCTACCTGAGCCGACCGACACTAACCAGTCGCGGCCGGTCGGGGCTCGAGGACGGCGACGCACTCGATGTGGTGCGTCATCCCGAACAGATCGAAGGCCCGCAACGAGCTGATCCCGTACCCGAGCTTCCCGAAAGTCTTCAGATCACGGGCCAGCGCAGCCGGGTCACAGGCGACGTAGGCCACTCTGCGCGGCGCGAGCGCGGCAATACGCCGTACGACGGCCTGGCCGGCCCCTGTGCGCGGCGGATCCAGTACGACGAGGTCCACCGACTCCAGGCCTTGCCCGACGGCCACATTGAGCACCTTGTCCACATCACCTTGCTCAAGCGTCACAGCGGGCAGGTCGTGCAGGTTCCGTCGGGCGTTCTTCACCGCGTCCCGGTCCCCCTCCACAGCGAGCACAGCACATCCAGCTTCAGCTAGGAAAGCAGCGAACAGCCCCACTCCGGAGTACAGGTCCAGAGCGGTCTCACCCTCGACAGGCTCCAGCCCAGCCATCACAGCGTCGACCAGAGTCGTCGGAGCAGCCGGGTGAACCTGCCAGAACCCACCGGCTTCCACCCGGAAGCGCCGGTTGTGCACTACCTCTACAACCCGCCCACCAGAGTTCTTGTCGGTCAGCACAGCTGTCTTACCTTCAGACGACACCACTGCTTGCACAGAGGACGCATCGGGCCACCGCTGGTCCAGCACGGAAGGCGTGTCCGGGTGGGCGATCAGGCACCGGTCGATAGGGATCAGGTCGTGCGACCGATGCGCGTACATCCCAGGCCGGCCATTGACCACGGCGTACCGCATCCTGGTCCGCCAGCCGAGTCCGTCGTCGCCCGGTGACTCCATGACGATGTTCCGCTCGATCCCACCGATCCGCCGGAGCGTGTCCGACACCACGGTCGCCTTCAAGCGCCGCTGCTCGACGATGTTGGCGTGCTGGAAGTCGCAGCCACCACAGCGCCCCGGCCCGGCGTACGGGCAGGGCGGCTCGATCCGGTGCGGCGAGGGCGTCAGCACCTGTACTGCGTCCGCGTGCAGGTACTTGCTCGTCTGAGCCGTCACCCGGGCGTGCACCAGCTCCCCTGGAAGCGCGTGGCGTACAAAGACCACCTGGCCTTCGTACCGCGCGACACAGTGCCCGCCGTGCGCCACCGGGCCTACTTCCAGCTCCAATACCGTCCCGACAATGCTGTCGTCCGTCACCGATCTCCCGAACTCTTGCGCGCGCCGCGCCGTACTTGGCCGGCTACCCGTTCCTCACGGTCCTGCCGTTCCTCAGCTGCCTGGGACGAGATCAGCTGGTACGGCACGGACGTAACCATCACACCAGGTGTGAACAAGAGCCGCCCCTTGAGCCGCAGCGCGGACTGGTTGTGCAGGATGTGTTCCCACCAGTGCCCGACCACGTACTCCGGGATGTAGACCATCACCACGTCCCGCGGCGACTGCCGCCGGATGTCACGGACGTACTGCACGATCGGGCGGGTGATCTCCCGGTACGGCGACGCCAGGCGCTTGAGTGGCACCGGGATGTCCCGGGCGTCCCACTCGGCCTGGAGCGCCTCGGACTCGTCCCTGTCGACGTCGACCGTGACTGCCTCGAGCATGTACGGCCGGGCCGCCTTGGCGAACGCCAGCGCCCGCAGCGTCGGCTTGTGCAGCTTCGACACAAGCACGATCGCGTGCACCCGGGCCGGCAGCATCAGCCGGTCGTCGGCGTCGACGGCCATCTCGCGGCCGACCGTGTCGTAGTGCCGCCGGATGCCCTTCATCAGCAGGAACAGCACCGCCATGGCGATGATCGCGATGTAGGCGCCGTGGGTGAACTTGGTGATCAGCACGATCACCAGCACCAGCCCGGTCATCGTCAGGCCGACCGCGTTGATCACGCGGGAGCGCATCATCTGCGCCCGTTTCGCCCCGTCGGTCTCGGTCTTCAGGTGCCGGGTCCAGTGCCGGATCATCCCGAACTGGCTGAGTGTGAAGGAGACGAACACCCCGACGATGTACAGCTGGATCAGCTTGGTGACCTCGGCGTCGAAGGCGACGATCAGGCCGACCGCGCAGAGCGCCAGCAAGATGATGCCGTTGCTGTAGGCAAGCCGGTCGCCGCGGGTGTGCAGCTGCTTGGGCAGGAACCCGTCCTTGGCCAGGATCGAGGCCAGCACCGGGAACCCGTTGAACGCCGTGTTCGCCGCGAGCACCAGGATCAGCATCGTCGCGCCGATCACCAGGTAGAAGCCGGGCGAGAAGTTGGAGAACACCGAGTCGCCGATCTGGCCGATCACGGTCTTCTGGGTGTAGGAGTCGCCGACCGGCTGGCCGTTGCGGAGCAGCTGGGTCGCCGGCTCCTCGGCGTACCGGAGTTTGATCTTGCTGGCCAGGAACAAGATGCTCATCAGCATCGTGACCGCGATCGTGCCGAGCAGCAGCAGGGTGGTCGCGGCGTTCTTGCTCTTCGGCTTGCGGAACGCCGGTACGCCGTTGCTGATCGCCTCGACACCGGTCAGCGCCGCACAGCCGGACGAGAACGCCCGGGCCAGCAGGAACGCGCCCGCGATGCCACCGAACAACTCGTGCCCGGGCTCGGGCCGGATGGTGAACTCCGCACTGTCGGCCATCGGCAGGTTCCCCGCGCCGAGCCGGATCAGCCCCCAGATCGCCATCCCGATGATCGAGGCCATGAAGATGTACGTCGGGATCGCGAAGAGCGCGCCGGATTCGCGCACGCCGCGCAGGTTCAGCGCGGTCAGGATCAGCACCAGGGTCACCGCGAGCGGCGCTTCGTGGCCGGCCAGGAACGGCAGCGCCGACTTCGCGTTCTGTACACCGGACGAGATCGACACCGCCACGGTCAGCACGTAGTCGACCATCAGCGCGCTCGCCACCGTCAGCCCGGCGGTCGGCCCGACGTTGACCGTGGCAACTTCGTAGTCACCACCGCCGGACGGGTAGGCGTGCACGTTCTGCCGGTACGACGCGACCACGACGAGCATCACGAAGACGACCAGCAGGCCGATCTTCCAGGAGAAGGAGTAGGCGGCCAGCCCGGCCACCGAGAGGGTCAGGAAGATCTCGTCCGGAGCGTAGGCGACCGACGACAGAGCGTCACTTGCGAACACGGGGAGTGCGATCTTCTTCGGGAGCAGCGTCTCGCCGAGCTGCGTACTACGCAGCTTGCGCCCGATGAGGATGCGTTTGCCGATGTCGCCTAGAGCGGGAGTCACACCGGTGATGTTAGAGGGAGCCCCGGTCCGGTGTAGCGTCTAACCCTGCCGAGACCGATGCGAGCGGCCCTGTGAAGGGCTAGGAGTGATCACAGAGTGCACGTCGTCATCATGGGTTGCGGACGGGTCGGATCGACGCTCGCCCGCACGCTGGAGAAACGTAGCCACACGGTCTCGATCATCGACCAGTCCGCGGACTCGTTCCGCCGGCTGAGCCCGAACTTCTCCGGCCGGACCATCACCGGGATGGGTTTCGACCGTGAGGTGCTGATCGAGGCCGGGATCGAGGACGCCGAGGCGTTCGCGGCCGTCTCGAACGGTGACAACTCCAACATCCTGGCCGCGCGCGTCGCCCGGGAGAACTTCGGCGTCGAGAACGTCGTCGCCCGGATCTACGACCCGGGCCGCGCCGAGGTCTACCAGCGACTCGGCATCCCCACCGTCGGCACGGTGAAATGGACCGTCGACCAGATGGTACGGCGGTTGCTGCCGAGCGGATCGGAGCCCGAGTGGCGCGATCCGTCGGCCACCATCCGGCTGGCCGAGGTGCACGTGCACTCCGGCTGGGTCGGCCGCGTTGCCCTCGACATCGAGAAGGCGACCGGCGCCCGGGTCGCGTTCCTGACCCGCTTGGGCGAAGGAATCCTGCCCAAGGCGGACACGGTCATCCAGGAGGGTGATCTGGTGCACGTCGTCATGCTGGAACGGGAAGCCGCGGCGATCGAGTCCCAGCTCGGCGCCAAGCCTGAGGAGCTGTGATGCGGGTAGCCATCGCCGGCGCCGGGAACGTCGGACGATCGATCGCGGCCGAACTCCTGGAGAACGGTCACGAAGTACTGCTGATCGACAAGGACCCGCGCGCGATCAAGGCGGAGTCCGTGCCGCGCGCCGAGTGGCTGCTGGCGGACGCCTGCGAGTTGTCGTCGCTGGAAGAGGCCGCGCTGCAGCGGTGCCAGGTGGCGATCGCGAGTACCGGCGACGACAAGACCAACCTGGTCGTCTCGTTGCTGGCCAAGACGGAGTTCGGCGTACCGCGGACTGTTGCCCGGGTCAACCACCCGCGCAACGAATGGATGTTCAACGAAGCCTGGGGCGTGGACGTCTCGGTGTCGACGCCGCGGATCATGTCCGCTTTGGTCGAGGAAGCCGTTTCTGTTGGTGATCTTGTGCGCCTGTTCACCTTCCGCCAGGGCGATGCGAACCTCGTCGAGCTGACCCTGCCCGAGGACTCCCCCATGATCGGCCTCCGCGTCGGCGACATCGACTGGCCGGTCGACACAGCTCTGGTGACGATCATCCGCGAAGGCCGGGTCCTGCGCCCCGACCCGGAAGGCACCCTCGAACTCAACGACGAACTCCTGTTCGTCGCTGCTGACGAAACCGAAGAACAGCTCGAAGACATGCTCTCCCCCCACCACCGCCGCGACCAGCAGTAACCCCACTCCGTACGCCGAACGCAAAGCGCGCCGCCTCGCCGGGTGTCGTCGAAGCTGGCCTGCTTCGCCGTCACACGAAGGCGGACCGAGCTCGTTCGGAGTACCGGGGGTGGGCTGCGCTCGTTCGAAATACCCGGGTGGGCTGCACTCGCCCGGAGTACCGGGGGTGGGCCGCACTCGCCCGAAGTACCGGGGTGGGCTACGGGGGCAGGGGATCCTGGTGCGCGTCGCCGGGCTGCTTGATTGTTCTAGTCGGTGTGGTGGGTATCAAGGGCGCCTTCGGCGTCCCTGCGGGATCAAGACCCTTGACACCCACCACACCAACCAGGAAAGACCGCAGCTATCCCGGAGCCGCTGACCCGAATGACAACAAACCGGGGGCGTCAAAGCAACCAGCTTGCTTTCTCGCGGGCACTCCGCAGTCGCCAAAGCAACCAGCTTGGTTACTCGCGGGCACTCCGCAGTCGCCAACCAACTTGCTTGCCAGCGGGGCAGCACGGGTCGTCAAGGCGACCAGCTTGCTTACGAGCGGAGCACTCGAGGGTGGCTGGCAACTCGCCGGTATTTCGGTCACCTTCTGGGACCGTCGGACACCACGTCGGGGGCTGGGGCACGGAGTGACTTGGCCGGACCCCCGCTAGCTTGTCCGGACCCCCGAGAAGTCATCCGGACCCCCGCACCGGCAAGTTGTCCGCACGCCCGGCAAGTTGCCTGCACGCCCGGCTAATTGTCCGGACCCCCGGCAAGTCGCCCGGACCCGCCAGGTTGGGCGAGCCTCGGCAAGTTGCCCGGCCCCCGGCAAGTTGTCCGCACCCCCGGCAGGTCGTCCGGACCCCCGGCAGGTTGGCTGCAGGTGCATGCGGGGCGGACTGATGGGGACCGTTTGCGGGGAATTGCTTGGTGCTGGGAGTTATGGGCAGGTGCGCGCACTATGGCCCGGGGTGGTGTGCCGATGGACAGGAGGTAGCCGGGGGCAACTAGTGCAGCTGAGCGTGAATCGGTGGGTTGTGTACACCGTCTCGAGGTGCACTACCTGTCGGTCGGGACATCAAAGGCTCAACTACCGGGTGCCGACGATGACATCAGTGCAGGGTGACACAGAAACCGCGCCCCCAGATCCTGGGGGCGCGGTTTTCAGGCTTTGGTGCCGCGGAGCATGTGGGCGATGTTGTCTTTGACTTCGTCCCACTTCTCCGGCGTCATGGAGCCGCGGAGTACGGCGTACGAGATCCAGAGGGTGACTGCGTAGAAGGGGAGGCCTAGGGCGATCTTGGCGATGCCCAGGGCGTTCACGCTGTGCGTCAGGTAGAGCGGGAGCATGATCGCCAGCCGGACGACGACCTGGCCGAAGAAGACGATGGTGACGCGGTTGAGAGCTTTGAACAGCATCTCGTCGCGGCGCCAGGCGAAGCCGGTCTGGGTGATCGCGCCGTAGACCAGGCCGAAGAGCGGGTACCTGGTGACGATGGTGATCAGGTAACCCACGCCGAAGCCGGCGTTGAGCAGGATGCCGGGCAGGTAGACGTCCTGGGCCTGACCGGTACGGTGCGCGGTCCACGCAGAGATCAGGACACCGAGAAAGCCGCCGATCACGTTGCTGATCTGCTGCCTGCGGATCAGCCGGAAGACGCCGACCACGGCCGCGGCCGAGATGGCGACGATCAGGGCGAGCTTCAGGTCGTGGTCGCTGAAGGCGTAGACCAGGGTGAAGGCGATCCACGGCAGGCCGATGTCCATCAACATGCCGGCCCAGCCGCCGAGCTGCTGCAGCATCGACTTCTCAGGAGCCTTGTCGACTACAGGAGAGCTGGTGACCTCAGCCGGCTCAGCCATGTGCTGCCGCAGGACGGAGTTCGTACCGCGGGTTGAACATCACCCGATCCCCGTCCACGACACCGATCCGCCCGGAAGCGATCAGCTCCGATCCCGGGTGGATGCCGGCGATCTTGCGCCGGCCGAGCCAGATCAGTTTCACCGTGCCGGTGCCGTCGTACAGCTCCCCTTCGAGAGCCGGTACGCCGCCACGCGGGCTGAAGGTGATCGTCCGCAGAGTCCCGTAGAGCGTGACCATCTCGCGGTCACGGCAGCCGGTGATGGACCGCGCACCACAACCGGATGCGTAGTCCTTCAGTACTTCGGCGTCCTGTTCGTCGCGGTCGCCGGCCAGCCCCTTGAAGGCGCGCTTCCACAACCCCGCGGGTTTCTCACTACCCATGGGGCCAGTGTAATCCGCTCGTGAGCGTGCTCGGCCGGTATCCGGACATGTCCTCAGGCCTCTTCTTCGGCGTCCGGCTGGGCGCCCTCGGGCAGCCGCATGACCAGCGATTCGCGCGGTGCCATCGGCTCGTTGCCACGGACGACGACGACGTTGCGCAGCGACTGTTCCAGCGGCGGGGCCGCGTCCGGCTCGACCGCGGCCCGGCCGAGCACCGTCGCCCGGAGCAGCCAGCGCGGGCCGTCGATCCCGATCACGCGCGAGGTCTGGCTGAAGATCTGCCCTTCGGGGTCCTCGACCGGTACGACGAGCACCAGCTCGGTGCCGAACGGGCCCTCGGTCTCCGACGCGGTGCCGCCCATCCGGGTGGCCTCGGCGGCGATCTCCCGCCGTACCTCGGTCCAGATCCCCGACGTCTTCGGCGCCGCGAACGCGCGCAGCTCCAGCGCGGAGTCCTCGAGCACCAGCAGCACGGCCTGGACGTCGCCGGTCGCTTCGTCGACCTGCAGCCGCAGCTCCATGCCGGGCAGTCCGGTGATCACCAGCGAGCCCATGTCGATCCGGTCGTCGCCGGTCAGGATCGCAGGATCCACCTCGCTGGAGTCGAACGGCCCCTCGGCGCGGGGCTCGTCGCTGCCCGCCTCTTCCTCGGTACCGACTTCTTCCTCGTCGCCGAAGAAACCACCAGTCGTCTCGGCCTCGTCGTTCTTGGCCTTGCGGCGGAAGATCACTGCGCTTGCCTACTTCCTCGATCGTCAGTCATATCCACGGGTGCCTTGTCACGGCCGCCGTAGTCTCGCGCATCCCGCAGGTCAGCGGAGTGCACCGGTTCAGCGTGTCACATCACCAAATCCACCGGTCGAGCCGTGCCCACCGGTACCCCGGGCCGAACCCGGCAGCGTCGCGACCTCGACGAACCTGGCCTTCTCGACCCGCTGGATCACCAGCTGCGCGATCCGGTCGCCGCGCTTGAGGGTGACCTCGGCGGCGGGGTCGAGATTGATCAGGCACACCTTGATCTCGCCACGGTAACCCGCATCCACCGTGCCGGGCGCGTTGACCAGGGTGACGCCGTGTTTCGCGGCCAGCCCCGACCGCGGGTGCACGAACGCGGCGTACCCGTCCTGCAGGGCGATCGCGATGCCGGTGCCGACCAGCGCCCGCTCCCCCGGCTTCAGCGTGACGTCACTCGTCGCCAGCAGGTCCGCGCCGGCATCGCCGGGATGCGCGTACGCCGGTACGTCGAGCTCCGGGTCGAGCCGCTGGATGAGTACCTCGGTCATGGGTTCACCTCGTAGTCGTGGACGGTCTCGGCCGTCATGTCGGTGCCGTGCTCGACGAAATGCTTCGGCGGCACTACAACGAACACCGCGTTCGCCCGTAACGCGATGCTGCCGTCCGGGCCGCCCAGCCGCGCGACCGAGTTCGCATACATCCGCCGGCCGTCGAACCCGAGACATCGGGCCGACAGGAACAGCGTCGCGCCGACCGGTACCGGGCGGATGTAGTCGGTCTCGAGCCGTCCGGTCACCATCGGCCGCCGCAGCAGCCAGGAGAGCCCACCGAGCGTCTCGTCCATCGCAGTAGCCAGTACGCCGCCATGCGCAAGCCCCGGTGCGCCCTGGTGCTCCTTGCTGACGGTGAACTCGGCGGTGACACTCACACCAGGCCCTGCCGTCGTCACCAGCCGCAAGCCGGTCGGATGAGCCGGTCCGCAGGCCACGCAGTTCTCGTAGTGCGACGGGAGCACAGTGCCGGGCACGGGAGCTTCCGGGTGACGCTCTGGTGGCTCCAGCTCGCGCTGCGGGGTCGCCGTACGGGCAGGAGGCTCGATCACGAGAGGCGACCCTACCTACGCCCTCCGACAGCGCTCATGCCAGGCTGTTCCTCGTGGCCGACGCAGCTGCTTACAGGGAACGTCTGAGCGTGCCGGTGCGCTGGTGGCTGATCGCTGCTGCCGCCGTCGTGACGCTGTTCGTCATCACCGCGGTCCCGGCCGGCCTGATCGCTGGAACCGCCGTCGGCGCCCTCTCCGCAGTACTGCTGACCGTCCTGTTCCTCCGGTACGGCGGTGCGCTGGTCGAGGTGAGCACGGAACAGTTCCGCGCCGGCAAGGCAAGCATCGACCGCGCCTACCTCGGCAAGGCGGTCCCGCTCACCGGAGACGACGCCAGGAACGCGTTCGGCCGCGACTGCGACCCCAGGGCCTACCTCGTACTCCGGAGCTACCTGCCGGGTGCAGTACGCGTCGAGCTCACCGATCCGCACGACCCAGCGCCGTACTGGCTGGTCGCCACCAAACACCCCGAGCAGCTGGCAGCCGCGTTGTCGCAGAGCAGCGTGGCAAGATCCTGATTGTGGTGGTCAGTCCCGGGGCACTGAGCGTCGGGGAACTCATAGCTGGGAGGTAGTAGTCGTGGTCGGAGCCAAGATCGGCTGGAAGCTCGTACTCGCCGTCTTCACCATGGTGGTGACACTGGTCGCCAACAAGGCGCTCACTGCAGCCTGGAAGGTCGGGGCAGGCGGGAAGCCGCCCAAGGGCAACGAGGCCGGCTACGCCGAAGTGGTGACCTGGGCCGTGGCCAGCGGTGGTGCCGCGGCAGCCGCAAAGCTGTTCGCCGAGCGCCGCGCAGCGCAGTACTACCTCAAGTCGACCGGCCACCTCCCACCCGGCTACGAGAAGAAGAAAGACCTCGCGAAGGCCTGACGCACGGACATGACGACGGGACCGCCCCCACCGGAGGGGGTCGGTCCCGTTGTCGGTGGTACGGACTCAGCGGAGCAGGGCGAGAGAGCTGTCTTTGTCAGGCAGCGCAGTCGCGGCAGATCAGCTGGCCGTTCTTGTTGCTCGCAAGCTGGCTCCGGTGATGCACCAGGAAGCAGCTCGAACAGGTGAACTCGTCGGCCTGGCGCGGGAGCACCCGCACCGCCAGCTCTTCGTGGCTCAGGTCGGCGCCGGGCAGCTCGAAGCTCTCAGCGGCCTCGGCCTCGTCCTCGTCGACCTTGCCGGAGTTCTTGTCGTGACGGCGAGTCTTCAGTTCTTCGATCGACTCCTCGCTGGAGTCCTCGTCCGTCTTGCGCGGGGCGTCGTAGTCAGTCGCCATGGTGTTTCCCTGCCCTCTTCATACCCGTGGTGTTGCCTGCTGAGCCCTTGAACGGGTAATGCGGCCCAGAAATTCCATCCCTGGAACCCCTGGTCCCCCGAAACCCTTGACAGACAGGCCGGGACCGGCGTCATACCGCTCCCGAGGCCGAGATTGTGCCTTATCGAGGGGCCTTCGCGCGCGTCGGGGTCCACCTTGTGGCCCGCGTGTCGTGAATTGTGTCAGGACCGAACAACAGATTGCTCATTAGTGCACGCTGGTGGACAGTAACGAGCAGCTTCAGGATCTGAGCGGGTTGGCGGCAGCCAGCGCATCGTGCAGCGGCTTGAACACGGCCGGGGTCGCGGCGATCGACATCTCGGGCGAAACTTGTGCACCGTCGATCCCGCCGACGGTCGCGCCGGCCTCGGACGCGATCAGCGCGCCGGCGCCGTAGTCCCACGGGTTGAGGCCGCGTTCGTAGACGGCGTCCAGCCGGCCGCAGGCGACGTAGCAGAGATCGATCGCCCCGACACCGATCCGGCGGATGTCCCGGACCTTGGCGATCAGCTGCTGGATCACCTCGGCCTGCACCTCGCGCCGCACCGGGTCGTACCCGAACCCGGTCCCGACCAGCGCCTTCGACAGGTCGGCGCACCCCGACACGTGGATCGGCCGGCCGTCGGCGTACGCGCCGCCACCGAGGGTCGCGGTGAAGACCTCGCCCTTCGGCGCGTCCACGACCACGCCGGCGACGGTCTGCCCGTCGACCTCGACCGCGATCGACACGGCGTACGTCGGGAGGTCGTACAGGTAGTTGACCGTGCCGTCGATCGGATCGACCACCCAGCGCACCCCGCTGGTGCCGTGGATGTCGTCGCCCTCCTCACCGAGGAACGAGTCGTCCGGCCGGGCCGCCAGCACCCGGGCGCGGATCAGCTCCTCGGACTCCCGGTCGACCGCGGTGACGATGTCGGTCGCCGTGCTCTTGGTGTCGGCGACGGTGATCGTGCCGCGACGGCGCTCGACGATCAGCCGGGCCGCCTCGGTCGCCACCTCCGTGGCGAGCTTCAGCAGGTCCTGGGCATTCTCGGAGCTCATGCAGTTTCCTTCGATTCGGTACTACGGGTCACGGGCTGGGCTGGGCGGCGCGGTGCGGGGCAGCAGTCGGGGCGGCAGTTGTCCCAGCCGGGGCCGAGCTTGCCGACGCACGGGCGGGCCGGGTTCTCACCGCGTTCCGCGGCGGCTCGCTCGACCACGAGGTCGCGCAGCATCGTCACGAACCGCTCGTCGGTCCCCGGTGTCGCCGCGCGCGCCATCGGCAGCCTGAGCTTCTCCGCCGTCGCGGCCGCCTCCGTGTCGAGGTCGTAGATGACCTCCATGTGGTCGCTGACGAACCCGATCGGCACCACGGCCACCCCCGGCACCCCGGCCTCGGCCAGCGCCTCCAGGTGGTCGTTCACGTCCGGCTCGAGCCACGGCACCTGCGGCGGCCCCGACCGCGAGCAGTAGACGAGATCGGTCCGCCGCTCGACCCCTGTACGCCGTACCAGCTCCGCGGTGATCTCGGCCGCGACGTCGAGATGCCACCCGACGTACCCGTTGCCGTCCGGACCACTCGTCGCATTCATGCTGGTCGGGATCGAATGCGTCACATAGGCGATCGCCGATCCCTCCGGCAGCTTGCTCAGCGCCGCCGCGGTCGACTCGACGAAGGACGCGACGAAGCCGGGGTGGTTCGCGTAGTGCCGGAGCTTGTCGATCACCGGCGCGCCTTCGACCTGGGCGATCGCGTCGGCGAGGTTCTCGCGGTACTGCCGGCAGCCGGAGTACGACGGGTAGGCGCTCGTCACGATCACCATGGCCCGCCGTACGCCGTCCGCCGTCATCTCGCGCAACGTCTCGGTCAGGTACGGCGCCCAGTTGCGGTTGCCCCAGTAGATCGGCAGGTCGAGGCCGATCTCGGCGAACGACGTCTTGAGCGCAGCCAGCAGCTCGCGGTTCTGGTCGTTGATCGGGCTGCGGCCGCCGAACGCGTAGTAGTGCTCGCCGACCTCCTTCAGCCGCTCGTCGGGGATTCCCCGGCCGCGGGTCACGTTCTGCAGGAACGGCAGCACGTCGTCGGGTTTCTCGGGACCACCGAAGGAGAGCAGGAGCACTGCGTCGTACGGGGAAGGATCGGGTGGCAGCACGTCGGGCATGTAACGATGTTCTCAGGCCGGGTGGAATCCCCGACCGCGGTCCCCGGCCCGGCGGGGAAGTCGGCGAGCCCGCTCCCCGTGCCGGAGCGGGAAATGGCGCGCGCGGCACTCGGCCCGGAGAGGGAATTGGTGGGCGCGACCCGGGGGCGGCGGGCTAGGGTGTGGTCGATCTCCCATGCTGAAGCCCTACGTTCACCTCATGCGCCGGCCCGGCGCCCGTGCCTTCTTCACCGCCGGGATCCTCGGCCGGATGCCGATCTCGATGGTCGGCCTCGGCATCGTGATCCTGATCTCGCGAGAGAGCGGTTCCTACGGCCTGGCCGGCGCCGTCTCCGGCGTCGCGGTGATCGCGGGAGCGCTCACCGGACCGTTCCAGGGCCGCCTGGTGGATCGCTTCGGCCAGCGGTCGCTGACCCTGATCGGCAGCGTGCTCTGCACGGCCGCTCTGATCGGGCTGCTGGTCGCGGTCCGGATGGACGCACCGTCCTGGACGCTCCACCTGCTCGCCTTCGTTGCCGGCGGCACCCGTCCGCAGGTCGGCTCGTTCGCCCGCGCCCGCTGGACGTACCTGCTCGGCCGGGGACGCGCTCTCCAGACCGCCTTCGCACTCGAAGCCGTGGGCGACGAGGTCGTCTTCATCGTCGGCCCGGTCCTGGTCACCCTGCTCGCCACCGAGGTCAGCCCGTACGCCGGGCTCGGCGCGGCCGGTGCGCTCGGCCTCGCCGGTGGCATCTGGTTCGCCCTGCTCCGCGCCTCGGATCCGCCCGGACGCGGGAAGTCGGACGGCACCGAGAAGGCGCCACTCCCCTGGCTTTCGCTGATGCTCCTCAGCCTGATCGGCCTCGGTCTCGGCGCGACGCTCGGCAGCGCTGAGGTGACCACTGTGGCGTTCACCGCGTCGAAGGGTCAGCCGTCCATGTCGGGCGTCGTACTGGCCGTGTGGGCCTTCGGAAGCCTGCTGGCGGGGCTCTGGTACGGCTCGGTGCACTGGCGCGCGCCGGTGGAACGACGGCTGCTGATCGGAACGATCCTGCTCGCGGTCGCACTGGCCCCGCTACCGTGGGTCGGCACCGTCTGGCTACTCGGCGTCGTCCTGTTCTGCGCCGGCCTGACAATCGCCCCGACGATGGTCGCCCTCACGGCCTGCGTCGAGGAATGGGTCCCGCCCGAACGCCTCACCGAGGCCATCACCTGGACCGTCACCGGCATCCTCCTCGGAGTTGCCCCCGGCAACGCCGTCGCCGGCCACGCAGTCGACGCCGTCGGTGCCTCCGACGCCTACTGGGTCCCAGTAGTCGTCGGCATCACCTCAGCCCTGGTAGCCGCCGTAGCCGTAACCTTCGCCCGCCCCCGAACCCGCTTCGCCCACAATTGACCCACCCGCTGACGCGATTTTCGCTCGCTGACAGGATTAAAGCCCGTCAGCGGGCGAAATAACGGTGTTCGACCGGCGACGGACACGCCTCGCACAGACTTGAGTCTCCTCCGGAGGGAGACAGCAGGGTGGTCGTCATGGACGAGCTCTACTCGATCGGTGAACTGGCCCGGCGTACCGGACTGACGGTCAAGGCGATCCGGTTCTACTCCGACCGTGGTCTCGTTCCGCCCACCAACCGCACCGCGGCCGGCTACCGCTTGTACGACGTGACGGCCGTCGCCCGGCTCGACCTGATCCGCACCCTGCGCGAACTGGACCTCGACCTGGCGACGATCCGGAAGGTGCTGGACCACGAGGAAACGCTCTCCGACGTAGCCGCCGCGCACGCCGAAGCCCTCGCCGTCCAGATCCGCACCCTCCGCCTCCGCCGCGCCGTCCTCACCACGGTGGCCGACCGCAACTCCACCCCGGAGGACCTCACCGCCATGCACCGCCTCACCCAACTCACCACCGCCCAACGGCACACCCTCGTCACCGACTTCCTCGACGCAGTCTTCGACGACAACGAAGGATTCGACGCCGCTCGCACTTCGCTCACTCCGGAGTTGCCCGATCACCCGGAGCCCGAGCAGGTGGAGGCGTGGATCGAATTGGCCGAGCTGACCCAGGACGAGGACTTCCGCGCCGTCGTACGCCGGATGGCCGACGACTTCCGAACCGTTGCCCTCCGCCCCGGTATCGTCGCCACCATCCGCGACGAACTCCGCCCAGCGCTCGCCGCCGGCATCACCCCGGACTCCCCCGAAGCCGGCCCGTTCGTCGCCACCATCACCACCCGGTACGCCGAAGCGGCCGGCCAACCCGACAGCCCGGCGCTGCGCCGTCGCCTCACCGCCGTCCTCGAGACAGCGAACGACCCGCGCTGGGCCCGCTACCTCCACCTCCTCGCGATCACCAACGGATGGGAACCCCAACCGCCGCTGACCCCGACGTACGACTGGACGATCCAGGCCCTACTGCAGGCGGGGTAGCGGGGCGTTCCAGCCTCGGCGGATGGCGATCAGGCGGATGACGAAGCAGACGACGGCGCCGGCGAAGGCGACCCAGGTCGCCCGGTAGCCGGCGGCGTCGGCAACGACCACGATCCCGGCGCCGAGGAAGGCCGGGGTGGCATAGATCTCGCTGCGGAGTACGACCGGGACGCGTCCGGACAGCAGGTCGCGAATCACGCCGCCGCCGATTCCGGAGATCGTGCCGAGCAACGCGGCCGACAACGGCGAGAGACCGTAGTCGAGCGCCTTGCGAGCACCCGTCACGCAGAACAGCGCGAGACCGGCAGCGTCGAAGACATTCACCAACCGCTCGACCCGCCCGATCCCCGGATGCAGGAAGAACGTGATCAGCCCGGCACTCACCGGAACCACCAGATACCGCCAATCGGCCAGCGCCGCCGGCGGCACCGCCTTCCCACCGATCAGCACGTCGCGGATGAACCCACCGCCGAGCCCGGTCACCAGCGCGAGCACCTGGATCCCGAACACGTCGAGGTTCTTCCGTACGCCGACCAGCGCACCGGTGATCCCGAAGACGAAGATCCCGACCAGGTCCAGCACATCCAGCGCCACGGAGCCATCCACTCCCGCACCGTACCGAAAACAATGAGCCCGGAACCGCAAGCACCCCTTAAGGTCACGCCATGAGCGGACCACCGGACGTCGACTACCGAACCACCTCGGCAAGACCTGCCTGGAGCGCTCTCCCCGAAGGCCTCCGGCAATCCATCTCCGTTGCCCTAGGCACCGAATTCGTCACGGTCGGCCCCTCCGTCAGCTCCGGCTTCACCGGCGGCTTCGCAGCACCCGCCCAGCTGCCCGACGGCCGCCTCGTCTTCATCAAGGCAGCCCCTGAAGGCTCACACACCCACGACGCCTACCAACGCGAAGCCCACATAGTCCCCCAACTCCCACCCACCATCAGAGTCCCCCGCATCCTCACCACCACCGATACAGCCCAATGGTTTGCTGTGGTGAGTGAGGGAATTGCCGGGCGGATGCCTGGGATGCCGTGGACACAGGCCGACTTCGATCTGGTCACCGACAACTGCTTGACCAGCGCGGATGCGCTCTCTCCGAGTCCTCTCAGTGATCTCAAGCCGTACGTGGACGACTTCGGCGAGCACGGACCCAGCCAGCTACCGAACGACATCAGAACCGGCGCCAAGCCACTCCCCGAGGGTCTCCAGTCCTGGCTTCCGAAACGCCTCGAAGAGATCCAGTACCTGGTCGACCTCACGCCCGAGGCGCTCGCCGGAACTGCCGCAGTACATGGCGATCTGCGTCCCGACAATCTCTTGATAGACAAAAGCAATCAATGCTGGACCGTCGACTGGAACTGGCTCACCCTCGGCGCCCCGTGGATCGACTGGGTCGGCCTGCTCCCGCTCGCCCAGCACCATGGGATCGACACGCTCGAAGCAATCAAAATCAACCCGCTGACAATAGACGTTCCCAATGACTACATCGACTCTTTGATAGCCGCGCTCGTGGCTTACGTGCTGGAAGTCGTCGACAGACCGCCGCCACCCGGTTGCACGCCGGAGATCCAGCGCCATCGGCGGTTGCTCGGCTGGTGTTGTCTCGAGTGGTTGGCGCTGCGCCGCGGCTGGTGAAGGCTTAAGTTGGAGGCATGAGCAAAGGGCCGACTACCAGGTTCAAGGTCGAGGTGCTGGACGGCGACCGGACATCCCGGCGCGAGGATGTGGTGGTCACCGAGGAACCGCTCGAGCTCCGGCTCGAATGGCCCGGCCGCCCGCCCGAGCCGCTCGTCGTCACCATGCGTACGCCGGGGTCCGACTTCGAACTCGCAGCGGGGTTCTGTCTCGGCGAAGGATTCGCAGTACGCCCCGACGCGATCAGCACCGTTGCCTACTGCACCGATGTGAAGCTCACCCGGGACCAGCAGTTCAACACCGTCACGGTCACCTTCGACGGTCCGCCGGATCGCGAGCCTCCGCAGCGGTACGGCGTGACCTCGGCCGCATGCGGTGTCTGCGGCCAGCAGAGCCTCGACGAATTGGCGGAGCGCGACTACGACCCAGTGGATCCCGTGGAAGCTCAGCTGGACGTAGTACGGAAGCTGCCTGATCTCCTGCGGGAAGCACAGCCCACGTTCGGGCGCACTGGGGGACTACACGCGGCCGGTCTGTTCACGACGGGAGGCGAGCGCATCGTCGTACGGGAGGACGTCGGGCGGCACAACGCGGTCGACAAGGTCGTCGGCTGGACGGTGCTCAACCAGCGCAGCCGGAAGGGGCTCGTGCTGGCGGTGAGCGGCCGGGCCGGGTACGAAATCATCCAGAAGGCGGTCGCGGCCGGGCTCGGCATGATCGTCGCCGTCGGAGCGCCGTCGAGCCTTGCGGTCGACCTGGCCCGCCGCTTCGACATCACCCTGGTCGGCTGGACGCGTGGTGAGCGCTGCGTGATCTACAGCGCCCCCGAACGCGTCCTGCGCTGAATCCGGCTGCATGACCGATCCGGATGGCGTCCCGCTCCGAACAGCATCCGACCCGTAGTACTGACGTAGAGGATGCCACCTGTGAGCGAGGAATCGACGGCCCTTCCATGGCCGGTGATCGTCGACACCGCCGGCGGCACGCCCGCCGACCTGATGGCGCGGGTGGCGCGGGGTGATGCGGCGGCGTTCGCGCAGCTGTACGACCTGATGGCGCCCCGCGTGTACGGGCTGATCCGGCGCGTGCTGCGCAACCCGGCGCAGTCCGAGGAGGTGACCCAGGAGGTGATGGTGGAGATCTGGCGGACCGCCACCCGGTACGACGCCGACCGCGGTTCGCTGACCTCGTGGATCCTCACGGTCGCCCATCGCCGGGCGATCGACCGGGTTCGCTCCGAACAGTCCGCCAGCGACCGGGAGCAGGCGGTGGCAGCGGCGTCCTCGATCACGGAGTACGACGAAGTGGCCGAGAAGGTCACCTCGAACCTGGAGGTGGAACAGGTCCGGCACTGTCTCGGCTCGCTGACCGAACTGCAACGCGAGTCGGTGACGCTGGCCTACTACGGCGGGTACTCGTACCGGGAAGTGGCCGAGCTCCTCGACGCGAAGCTCGCAACGATCAAAGCGCGGATGCGCGACGGCCTGATCCGGCTGCGCGACTGCCTGGGTGTGACGGGGAGGTGAGGGCCTTGACGACTCCGGATGTGCATGCGTTGACCGGACCCTATGTTCTGAATGCACTGCCCGAGGACGAGCGGATCGGGTTCGAGGAACACCTCGCCGACTGCCCGTCGTGCAGCGCCGAGGTCTCCGAACTCCGCGAAGCAGCCAACAAACTCGGTACGGCGGTCGCCGCGCCGCCACCACCTGCGCTCAAGGCGCGCGTACTGGCCGAGATCGCGACCACCCGGCAACTGCATCCCCTGGTGAAGCAGGAGATCCCCTCACCAACGCCGGCGCGGCCCAAGAGCTTCAACCGTCGCTCCTTCTTCAGCCTCGCAGCCGCCGCCGTACTCGTAGCCGGGGCGGGCGGAGTCGCGATCGACCAGTACCGCGACAACT
Source organism: Kribbella sp. NPDC006257 (assembly GCF_040613535.1). Taxonomy (NCBI): domain Bacteria; kingdom Bacillati; phylum Actinomycetota; class Actinomycetes; order Propionibacteriales; family Kribbellaceae; genus Kribbella; species Kribbella sp. NPDC006257. The sequence goes on along the minus strand of NZ_JBEXSJ010000023.1, from coordinate 19,278 downwards.
CCCACACCCGCCAGGAGAACCAGCAACTCGCCGCCCTCCTGGCCGAGCCGGACGCCCAGACCGTCCGAGGCAACCTCACAACCGGCGGTCAAGCCACCGTCGTGATGTCCGCGGCGAAGGACACCGCCATCGTCCTCCTCCGCGACCTCCCCAAACTCCCCGACGACAAGACCTACCAACTCTGGCTAGAGGACAAGTCCACCAAGATGCACTCGGTGGGCCTCACCACCACCGATGGCCCGCACCACATCCAAGGCGGCGTCACCGGCAAAATCGCCTTCGGCCTCACCATCGAAACCAAACCCGGCGCCACCACCCCCACCCTCACCACCGCCAGCCTCATCCCGATGGTCTGACCGTACCCAGACGACCAAGAAGGTGCTCACCTCCTGCTCAAGGGGTTCGCCTCCTGCTATAGCAGGGGGCGAACCCTCCAACGAGGAGCGAACCCCGAAAGCGATGAGGGGCTACCACCTGATCGCGGTCGACCTGCCAGGGACACGGCCGCTCGCCGACAGCCCCGGTGGCCACCGTCGACCTCTTCGCCGAATCTGTCGTGGAGACCGTCGGTACCGGTCCCGCACTCGCCATCGGCCACTCCCTCGGCGCCATGGTGCTCGCCACAGCTCTCCCCGTACTGCGACCAGCTGCAGTCGTCTACGTCGACGTACCGTTCTCGTCCGGCCCACCGGCAGCAGGCGATCACCTGCCCAAGTTCACCGCCGCCAAAGCCCGCCGAACCCTCGAACAGCTCCGTTATCGCAAGCCGGACTGGTCAGAGGAAGACCGCCGCGCAGAAGCCGAAGCCGCCCGGCAGTTCGACCCAGCGACGGCCGCCGCTCTGGAGACTGCCGAGCGCCCGCTGGCAGGTCCGCCAAGCACCAGCACGCCTTCGCTCCTGATCCGGGCCGACCCCAGCGACTACGTCTCAGCCGATCGCGCAACTGAACTCGAGCAGCTGGGCTTCCAGGTCGTCTCCATCCCCGGCGCCGGCCACACCGTCTGGTACACGCGGTTGACCGAGTTTCTTGCTGCTCTTCAGGACTCGAGTCTGATGAAGGTGGCTCGGGGGACGTATTCGTAGCGTTCGGGCATGCAGGTGAGGATGATGACCTGGCCGTGGTCGCCGGCGCGGCCGAGGAGGGCGCCCATGTCGCGGAGGCGGCCCTTGTCGGACCAGCCGAGGGCGTCGTCGAAGATGACCGGGACGGAGCTGTCGCCGGTGCTGACCAGGTGGCTGATGGCGAGCCGGGTGATGATTGCGAGCTGTTCTTGCGCACCCGTGGACAGCGCCTCGACGCGGAGGCGGTTGCCGTCCAGCTCGCGTTCGGCGACAGCGAGGTCGTCGTCCAGCCAGACCTTGAACGACGGCCCGTAGACGCTCCGCCCGAGCGACTCGATCCGCGTCTGCAACGGCTCCGAGTACTTCGTCTGCGCCTCCGCCCGATGCCGCCCGAGCGTCTCGTACACCCGCCGCGCCGCATCCGCCCGCCGCTTCAGCGCCTCGTGCTCACCCCGGATCGCGGCCAACTCCAACTCGGCCATCTCCCGCCGGGTCCCCAGCCCGTCCCGCCCCGACTGCTCCAACCGACCCTCGGTCGTCCGCAGCGAGTCCCGCAGTACGTCGCGTTCGCCCTGCAGCCGCGTCGCCACCGCCAGCGCATCCGCGAGCAACCCAGCAGCCTCGTCAGCCCCAACCTCGTCAGCCTGAGTCTGTACTGCGGTGAGCTCGTCCAGCACCGCCTCGACCTCGGCCGTCGCCTTCTCTTCCTCACCATCGACGTCGGCATCGGCGAGCACAGCCCGCGCCGCCTCCAACGCCTCGACTGCAGCAGCCAGCCGCTCCCCCGCGAGCTCAGAGCGCGCCCGCGCCTGCTGCGCCTCGGACCGGTCCTCCTCGGCCGCCTTCCGAGCCTGCGCCGCCGCGAACTCCGCATCCGACAGCAACCGCTCGGCAACCGCCAACTCGGCCCGCGCATTTTCCAACGCACGCTCGGCCGCGCCCAGCTCGCCACCTTCCACCGCCGGTACGACGAGGTCCTCGAACTCGAAAGTCCCTTCCTCCTCCTCGAACTGCGCGAACAGCGACATCTGCCCGGGCACGTCCTCGACCGGAGCAGCGCGCTTCCCGGCCGGCTTCGCCTCTTCCTCGTCTTCGGTCGACCCGACCCCCAGACGCGCGCACAGCAAGGTGATCCGCTCACTCGGATCGCCGTTCGCAGTCAACGACCGCTCGGTCCGCCGAGCCTCCTGCAACTCCGCCGACACCGCATCGACCTTGCGCAGCAGCTCCCGCGCGGCCGGCAGATCCTTCACCCGCCCGCGCTTCAGCAGATCCTTCTCGACCCGGACGGCCTCATCGAGTCGCGCTCGCAAGGTCGCCGCCTCGCCACCCGCCTGGACCTTGACCTCGATCTGCCCCGGTACGTCGATCACCAGCTCGCCCGAGACCAGGACCTGGATCTCGTCCTCGAGCTCCGCCGGCACCTTCGCCCCAGCCGCATCGAGCCCGGTCCCCGACAACCGAACAGCCTCGGCACCAACTCGCCGTACCGACACTTCCGGTACGCCGGCCGCAAGCGCCGCGCGTGCTTCGACCACCCTCGCTCGCGCGTCCTCCAACGCCGCCACCAGGGCCTCGTCGACCTTCACGCCGTCGAGCACCAACCCGGCCGAAGCGATCCGGGCCCGTACGTCGACCAGCTCGGCCTGCTGCACCAGCAACCGATCAAGCTCGGCCCGGTCGGTCAGCTTCGCAACGAGCCGCTCGGCGACCTGAAGCTCACCACGTCGCTCGTCCCGGAGCTCGATGACCTCGGCCAACGCAGCCTCGGCGGCATGCACAGTCTCGGCGGCCTTCTTCGCCACCGTCTCGGCATCCCTGCGCCGCTCGGCGAGCTCCGCGTCTTTCTGGGTGAGCCGCGTGACCTCATCGAGCAACCGCTCCCGCTCAACCCGGGTCCGGGTGTGGTTCTCCAACCGCGCCCGTGCGGTCTCGGCCCGCGCCCGGACCGAGTCCCGTCGCAGCAGGATCTCGTCGGTCGCCTGCTTGCGTTCGCGCAGCTCCTCGACCGACTTCAGGTGGTCGCCGAGCCGGCTGCTCAACTCGTCCAGGTCCAGCGCGAGCCGCTCGGCCCGGCGGATGTCGGCGACCACTTCGTCCATCGCCTTCAACGCCTGGGCCGCCGTCAGTTCGGCCGCCTCGACGGCCTTGGCCGACTTCGCGAAATCTCCGGTCGGACGGCCACCGCGGGTCCAGTAGCGGAGGTATTCGTGCTCGACAGCGAGCACGAGCGGCATCGACGCGCCGTCGACCGGCGTACCGGATTCTGCTGTCACCGCAGTGATCAGCGGCTCGGCATCGGCAGGCGTCGGCAACACCAGCGACTGCCCTTGGCTCACCATCAACGTCTGCCAGAGCACGGGATCGACGTGTTCGTTGAACAGCCGCTCCGCCTCGTTGTGGGCTTCCCGGCCGGTCCACGACTGCCGTCGGCCGTCGGGCTCGAGGATGGTCAGCTCGGTGGCCCGGTTCTTCAGCCAGCGCTTCGTATAAGTCAGCTCGCCGGTCCCCAGCGTCAACTGGACCGTAACCTCCGGCGCGACATCCTGGCCGACCGGCTGGATGTCGAGGATCCGCTTCGACTTCGAGTCGTCCGGATAGGCGAAGACGAGGTCGAAAGCCTCGACCAGACTGGACTTGCCGACCTCGTTGTCGCCGACCACGACGGTGGTGCCGATCGCGGGCAGCTCGACGGTACGGTCTTTGACGCCGCGGAAGTTCCGCAGCGTCAGGCTGTGCAGCCTCATCCCGCGTCCCGCGCCAATCTGTGCATCAGCGTGAGCGCCGCACCGGCTCCTTCGTCCCCGCCGGCCAGCGCCTGGCGCAACTCCTCCATCGCGGCCCGGGCGGGACCGCTCAACTGCAACGCGTCGAGGTCGGCCGCGTCCGGAGCCGGCCGGACAGTCCAGAACTTGGCCCACCGCTCGACGCTCGCGAACACCTCGCCCTGCGCGTCGACCATCGCGTCCAGCCGGCTCAACAGCGGCAACGGCAGCGAGCCGTCGGCCGCGAGCCGCACATAGGTCCGCTCCTTGTCCGGCAACTCGGCGAAGAAGTCCTCCAGCTTCTGGATCGACTCCTCGCCGTCCAGCTCGGCGTGATGCTCGACCATGTGCCAGGCGCCGACGCGATGCGGCACCACCTCGATCGACTCCTTACCTCGCGAAGTCCTGCTCAGCGTCACCGCGAGAACGTTGCCAGGATGTGTCTCCTCGGGAGCAGTGACCTCCTGCGTCCCCGAGAACCAGATCCGCTCGGTCACCTCGGTGGTCGAGTGCCGGTCCCCCAGCCCCACATAGTGCAACCGCCCGTCGGCAACAGCAGCCTCAAGCCCGGCTTGATCAATGGTCGGTACGTCGGACATCCCGCCGCTCAAGCTGGTCAGCTGCCCATGCGCCAACAGGATCCGCCGTACGCCGGAAGCAGCCGGCGCCAACTCGGCGTACCCAGGAGCCGCCGGATCCGCGAGCGGCCGCCGCGACTTCCACGGCGCTCCGACGATCTCGACTCCCGGCACGATCTCCAGCGGTTCGGTGTCGGTCACCACGACGACATGCGACGGCGCGTGCCCGACCCACTGGGCCGACGTCCACAGCGAGCCCGGCTCGAGCGCGTCGTGGTTGCCCGGCAGCAGCACCACCGGCACCTCGATCCGCTTCAGCGCTTCACAAGCTCGCAAGATCGTCTGCCGCTCGACCTGGTTGTGTTCGAACACGTCCCCGGTCACCACCACGAAGGCCGCTCCGGTGGCTTTCGCGACGTCCCCGATCCGCATCACGGCATCCAGCCGCGCCTGAGCCCACCGGGCCTGGCCGTCCGGCCCCAGGAACCGGCGCATCATCCCCAGCTGCCAGTCCGAACTGTGCAGAAACGTGATCGAGTCTTCCATCGCGCGAGAACGCTAACCCGCGCCGCCACCAACTCCCAACCGAACACTCCGAGGCGGCATCGGCCGTCCGGATGCGGGACACTGTCCGACGTGCCTGAAGACATTCGACCGTACGCCGTACTCGATATCGATGCGACGTTGTCGGACACCAGCAAGCGGATCGGGTTTCTGGCCAAGCGGCCCAAGGACTGGGACTCGTTCTTCCGGGCGGCCAAGGACGACGCCGTGCTCGACGAGGGGCTCGCGGTCGCGACGACGCTGGCGGACGGGCACGAGATCGTCTATCTGACCGGGCGGCCCGAGTGGCTGCGGCGGGATACGGTGAAGTGGCTCGAGGCCAACGGTTTCCCCGCCGGCAAGCTGTTGATGCGCGGGAACAACGATCGTCGGCCGTCTGCGGTGATGAAGCTCGCGCGTCTCAGGACGCTCAGGCAGGAGCGGCCGGTCGCCGTACTGGTCGATGACGATGTGAAGGTCTGCGACGCCGCCGAGAAGGCGGGTTACACAGTGATGAGGGCCGACTGGGGACTCGATGCCGAGACCCAGCCGACCCTCTTCGAAGCCCAGGAAACCGAGGGCAGGACCTGAGCTACTTGCTCAGGCCGACGATCAGCGTGTTCGGGTACGGCGGGTACGGCGGCAGGTAGAAGTTCTGCACCTTCGACCCGTGCAGGAACGCGTTGCGCGCGTAGAGCAGCGGCACCAACGGAGCGTCCTGCATGATCTGCTGGTCGATCGCGCCCCAAGCCGCGGCGGCCTTGGTCCGGTCGGGTTCCGCGGTCGCGGCGTTGATCGCGGCGTCCACTGCCGGGTTGGAGTAGCGGGACATGTTGTACCCACCGTTGCCGATCTCCGACGACGCGAACAACGGCTGGATGTTGCCGAGCGCGCTCGGGTAGTCCGGCAGCCAGCTCGACACCGTCAGGTCGTAGTCACCCTTGGCGCCGGTCTGTACCTCGGTCAGCTCGTCCGAGCCGAGCGGCCTGATGGTGACCGTGATCCCGGCCTTCTTCAGGCCCTGCTGGATCGCCTGCGCGACGCTCACGCCGGTCCCCGAGTCGTCGGCGGCGAGGACCAGGTTGAGGTTGCTCACACCGGCCGCTGCCAGCATCTGCTTCGCCTTCTCGGGGTCACCGTTCGGCGGAGCCTGGTACAGGTCGTACTTCTGGTAGCCGTCGATCCCGGGCGTGATCAGCGTGGTGGCGATCTCGCCGCCGAACTCCGGACCACCCTCGGCGACCTGGACGGCCTGCTTGTCGACGGCGTACTCGATCGCCTTGCGGACGGCCGGGTTGTTCAGTCCCGGGCGCCTGTTGTTGATCGCCAGGTACTCCAGCGCGCCGGACGGCGAGGTGGCGACGCGCGCCTTCACGGCCGGGTTGCCGGTCACCGTCGGGATCAGCGCGGCCGGCACCGACGTACCGGTGGTTGCCGCGAACTTGTCGTCACCGGAGTCCGCGATCAGCCGCTGGTTGATCACATCGGCCTGCAGGCCCATGTCGTAGACGACCGCGTCGGGCAGACCGGTCCGGGCCGGGTCGCTCGCCTTGTCCCAGGACGGGTTGCGCTCCAGCTCGAGCTTCGAGCCCGGCGAGTACGACTTGACCTGGTAGGGACCGCTGGCGGCCGGCTTCTCGCCGTAGTGGGCCGGATCCGTGTCGGCCTTCTTCGGCACCGGCGCGAAGGCCGGCATGCTGACGATCCACGGCCAGTCGCCGAACGCCTTGTTCAGCTTGAAGACAACGGTGGTGTCGTCGGGGGTCTCGATCGAGGCGAGCTCGCCGCCCTTGTACGGGCCGGTGTACTTCTCGGCGCCGGCGAGCAGCGACTTGTGGTAGTTGAGACCACCGGACAGCTCGGGCGCGAAGGAGCGCTCCACGCCGTACTTGATGTCAGCGGCAACGATCGGCGAGCCGTCGGCGTACTTGAGGCCCGGCTTCAGCTTAAACGTCCAGGTCTTGCCGCCGTCGCTGGTCTGACCGGTGTCGGTGGCCAGGTCGGGGACGATCTCGGGGGTCTTGTCCGGACTGGTCTTCCACGACGTCAGGCCGCGCAGCACCAAGTGGATCGCACTGATCCCCAGGCTCTGGCTCTTGGCCGGGTCGAGGCTCAGCTCCTTGCTGGTGGTGAGGATGTGGAACGTGCCGCCCGGCTCGGCGGCGGCTGTGCTGCCGCCTCCGGCCGTCTTGTCGTTGGCGTTGCAGGCGGTGACCGCCAACGCCAGTGCGGCCGCGACTGCGAACGCGCGGGTAGTGCGTCTCATGGTGTCCTCTCAGACGTGGGGGGGGCTCGAGAGAGATTCAGGGCTGCGCTGGTTTTCAGGGAAGTAACACGCGACCCGGTGAGCACCACCTGCCACCGGTTCGAGCGTTGGCCGGACGGTCGCGCAGACGTCCTGGACCTTGTAGCAACGGGTGCGGAAGGGGCACCCGGAGGGCGGGTCGATGGGAGTGGGCACGTCACCGGTCAGCACGATCCGATCCCGTTCCGCACCTGGTTCAGGAACCGGTACTGCGGACAGCAGCGCGCGCGTGTACGGATGGGCCGGCGAGGCGTACACCTCTTCCGCCGGGCCCTCCTCCACGATCGTGCCCAGGTACATCACCGCGAGCCGGTCCGCGACCTGGCGAACCACCGCGAGGTCGTGCGCGACCAGCACGTACGACAGGCCGAGCTCGTCGCGCAGGTCGGCCAGCAGGTTCAGCACCTGCGCCTGGACCGAGGCATCGAGCGCGGAGACCGGCTCGTCGCAGATCAGCAAGCCGGGCTTGACTGCCAACGCGCGAGCGATCCCGATCCGCTGCCGCTGCCCGCCGGAGAACTCGTGCGGATAGCGCTCCAGGTGCTCCTCGGACAGGCCGACCTGATGCAGCAGCTCGATCAGCTGGGCCCGGCTCGGTTTGATCCCCTGGGCGCGGAACGGAGTAGACAGGATCGTGCCGACCGACTGCCGCGGATTCAGCGAGGCCTGCGGATCCTGGAACACCATCTGGATCTTCCGGCGGACCGGGCGGAGCCGGCGGCCGCGGAGCCTGGTGACGTCCTGGCCTGAGATGCTGACCTTGCCCTCGGTGGGATCGAGCAGCCGGGTCGCCAGCCGGGCGAGGGTGGATTTGCCCGAGCCCGATTCACCGACCAGGCCGACGGTTTCGCCCCGGCGTACGACGAGATCGATCCCGTCGACAGCCTTCACCGCCCCGGCCTGCCGGAACGGCACTCCCCGCAGCCCGAAGTACTTCTTCACCCCATCCAGCCGAAGCAACTCTTCGGTGCCCTGCTCGACAGTGCTCACAGTGCACCCTCCTCGGCGCTCCGCTCGATCGGTGCGCCTTCCGTGGCAGCGTTCGCGCTCCGCTCGATCGGTGCGCCTTCCGTGGCGGCGTTCTCCTGGACGCCCGTCCGGGCGACCTCCTGCGCGATCTCCGGACGGCGGCCCAGGTGGCAGGCGGCTTCGTGGTCGCCCTCGCCGGGGCGTGGGGTCAGCACCGGCCGCTCGGCGATGCAGCGCTCGCCGACGCGTTCGGTGTAAGCGCAGCGCGGCTGGAACGGGCAGCCGGTCTCGATCGAACCGGGCGACGGCGGACTGCCCGGGATCGTGGTCAGCCGGTGCTTGGGTGCGATGTCGATGCGCGGCATCGCACCGAGCAGGCCGAGGCTGTAGGGATGCGCGGCACGATAGAAAATATCGCGGACCGTGCCCTGTTCGGCCGCGCGCCCGGCGTACATGACCAGTACGTCGTCCGCCACCTCCGCGACCACCCCGAGGTCGTGCGAGATCAGCACGAGCGCCGTCCCGAACTCGGTCTGGACGTCCTCCAGCAACCGCAGGATCTGGGCTTGCACGGTCACGTCCAGGGCCGTCGTCGGCTCGTCGGCGATCAGCACCTTCGGGTCGTTCACCAGCGCCATCGCGATCACCACCCGCTGCCGCATCCCGCCGGAGAACTCGTGCGGGAAGGCGCGGGCTCGTTGAGAGGCGGAAGGAATGCCGACCAGGTCGAGCATCCGGATCGCGCGTGCGTTCGCCTCCTTCTTGGAGACCTCGTGATGCAGCCGGTACGCCTCGGCGACCTGCCAGCCCACGCTGTAGTACGGATTGAGCGCGGAGAGCGCGTCCTGGAAGACCATCGCGACCTCGTTGCCGCGAACCTTCCGCAGCTCGTCGGGCGTCAGTTTGGTCAGCTCGCGGCCGCTCAGCAACACCTCGCCCTTGACGTCGGCATTGGACGGCAGCAGACCCATCACCGCCGCCGAGCTGACGCTCTTGCCCGAGCCGGACTCGCCGACGATCGCCAGTGTCTTGCCCGGCGCGACAGCGAAGTCGATGCCGTCCACCGCCGGCACCAGACCACCTTCGGTCCGGAAGGTGACGTGCAGGTCGTGCACCTCGAGAACAGGCGTCTCCTCTGATGGCTTCTCAGGCATGGCCAACCCTCGGGTCCAGTACTCCGTGCAGCACATCCACCACCAGATTCGCCAGAATCACCAGGAACGCCGAGAACAGCGTCACGCCGACCACCACCGCCACGTCCAGCTGCCCGACCGCACTGATCAGCAGCTCGCCGAGACCCTGCATGCTGAACACCTTCTCGGTCAGGATCGCCCCGCCGAGCAGGCCGCCGAGGTCGAGACCGAAGATCGTCACGATCGGCACCAGGACGCCGCGCAGCCCGTGCAGGAAGACCACCCGGCCCTCGCCCGCGCCCTTCGCGCGGGCGGTGGTGATGTGGTCGAGATTCATCTCCTCCAGCATCTGCGCCCGGGTCAGCCGGATGTACGCCGCGGCGTTCAGCGCGGCCAGCACGATCCACGGCAGCGCCAGGTGCCAGGCCCAGTCCACCGGACTCTCGGTGAACGGGACGTACCCGTTCACCGGCACCATGTTCAGCCAGAACCCGAAGACCAGGATCGCCAGCAGCCCGACCAGGAACGACGGCGACGCAACACCGACCAGCGCGAAGCCGACCGCGGCCCGGTCGAAGAGCCGCCCGCGGCGCAACGCGGCCCCGACGCCGAGCGTCACGCCGGCCACCAGCCACAGGATCGCGGCGCCGATCGCGATCGACGCGGTGATCGGCAGCCGGCTCAGGATCAGCGTGGTCACCGGACGGGCGAGCGGGAACGAGTACCCGAAGCACGGCGCGTTGCACTGCACCGCGGCGGACCCTTCCCCGAAGGTCCGGCCGGCCACGATCCCCTTGAGGAACTGCAGGTACTGCTGCATCGTGCTCTGGTCCAGCTGCATGAAATGCCGGGCCTGCTGGAGCCGGTCCGGCGTACAGGGCTTGCCGCAGCCGAGCCGAGCCGGATCGGCCGGCAGCGCGTAGAAGATCAGATAGACGGCCAGGCTCAACGCCAGCATCACCAGCACGGTCGCGAGCAACCGCCGGATCACGAACCACACCATGTCCGGCATTACTTGACCCTCCGCAGCCGTACGTCGAACGCGTCCCGAACACCGTCGCCGAGCAAGGTGAACCCGAGCACGGCGAGGAACAGCATCGCGCCCGGGAACGCCAGGAACCACGGATCCGCGCCGGTGTAGACCCAGACGATCGAGTCCGAGATCGACCGGCCCAGACTCGGTGTCGGCGGTGGTACTCCGACGCCGAGGAACGACAACCCGGCCTCGGTACCGATGATTCCCGGCACCGCCATCGTCGCGATCACCAGCACCGGACCGAGCAGGTTCGGCAGCAGCTCCCGGGTGACGATCGCCCAGCCGGTCGACCCCGACGACCTGGCGGCCTCGACGAACTCGCGCTGGACCAGCGACCTGGCCTGGTTACGGATCAGCCGCGCCAGCCCGGCCCAGCCGAAGACGCTGAGCACGATGATCAGCAGCAGCCAGCGCGGGAACCTGGCCGGCACGATGATGCCGAGGGCAATCATGAACAGCAGCGACGGGAACCCGAAGAGGAAGTCGAGCAGCCGGGACACGACCGCGTCGTACCAGCCGCCGAAGTACGCCGCGCTGATGCCGACCAGGGTGCCGACCACCGTCGTGACGACGGTGACCACGACGGCGATGAACAGCGAGGTCCGCAGGCCGAGCACCACCATCGAGAACAGGTCCCGCCCGGTCAGCGGCTCGATCCCGAACCAGTGCTCACCGCTCAGCCCGCCGACGGCACCGCGCGGGGCGTTGCCGCGGAGCGGATCGAGCAGGTTGATGTGGTACGTGTACGCGTCCTGCCCTTCCAGCTTCGCCAGCAACGGCGCCACGATCGCGATCAGGACCAGCACGACCACCAGCACGGCACCCAGCCGCGCACTGCGATCCCGGCGGACCCGGCGAAAAGCCTGCCGGGTCGGTGAGACGGCCGAAACGACCTCGGAACCCACACGCACTCCTGACAACGATGGACTGAACCCAGCCGAGAAACGGTAGGCCAGAGTCTCCCACCATCCAGGTCAGATCTTGAATCGTGAGAAAGTCCATCCATGTACTGGAGATTCTTGCGCACAGTGAGTGACGAGTCGCGCGCTGCTACGGAAATACCGTGAAACAAGGAGATTCAGGTCACTCGACGTCGGTCAGCTCCCACGGCCGCCGCCTCGGAACGTAACGCAGCGCAAGGTAGCTGGCCACCGCACCGAGCACGACCCCCGGGATGATCCACCGCCACCCGGAGAGCGCGGCCGGGCGCGTCTCGATGGTCTGCCCCGCGGGCGCCTGGGTGGCCGGGTCCTGCGCTGCCGAGGTCTCGGTCGCCGGTGCGGGCTCCGGGACCGCACTCGGCTGCGCCAGGTCTGGTGGGCCGACCGGGCCACCGGTGAACTCCCCGCCGACCAACTTGAGCGAACTGAGCAGCCTGGTCAGCGCGGCCGGATCTTTGCTGCGATGCCAGATCGGTTTCGCCGGCAGCGAAGCGAGGCCGTCGACGCTCTCGTACGTCGCGATCCATGGCCCGCCGGGCGCGTTGGGATAGATCAGGTCGAACCGCCAGATCGCCATGTCATGGATCAGCCAGAGCGCCCGGACGAACGGTCCCTCGGTGTGCGCGTCACGCTCTCCGGCCGGGTGTGAGTTCACATCGATGCCGGTCAGCTCCTGGAGGCGTATGTAGCGGGCATCTTCGTAGCCGAAGGCAACGACTTTGGGTGGAGCGCTGAGCAGCACGCTGGTCGGACCACCGGCCGAGGCCGGCAGTGCCGCTCCCGCGACGGTGATCAGGACGGCGAAGAGCAGGGCGAAGGTACGGCGGATCCAGCGCGGCATGGCAGTCTCCTCGGGCCGAGCGAACGGTGCACCCCTGATACACCGCCGCCCGGCCAAGGGTTCCGGCTACCGTCTCACCGAGAGAGCGATCTCTACTGCTCTTTCTCTCTCTTTGACGCCTTCGAGCCGGAACGTCCTGTCGTCCGGCACCCAGACGAGTGTCGGGCCCGCAACCCGAAGCGTCGTCTGCCGGCCGGCCCGGTCCACCATCTTCAACTCGTACGGCGTGCTGAACCAGAACCCGTTGACCGAGCTCACGGTGTCCAGCTGCCCGTAGTACTGCTTGAGATATCCCCAGTCGGGCTCGGACTGGAACTGCTCCAACCGCTCCCCTGCAGCCCAACTCATCGCCACGAACCCCTGCGATGCCTCTACTCTGTCCGGCGGCCCCAGCAGCTTCGGAAGGGTCGGCGTGAACCCAGCAATCCGCCCAGCTTCCTCCAGACTCAGGTGACCTTGCACAGGAGGCACGGTCGGTTCCGCACTAGGCGCCTGCCCGACGGGCTGCGCCTTGACGCCACCGATGTTGAGCCACTCGGCCACCGTGGCGCGCACTGGTGACACGACGACGGCCCCACCCACCAGGACCGCGAGGAGCGCCAGGAACGCCCGCCAGCGGCGCAGCAGCAGGGTCACTGGCGAACGGCGTACAGGCTGTCCTTCAACTGCTTCAAGCACTGCAGCGGCAAGCCCCGCGTCGACGGGAGGTGTCACTGCGGAACGCCCGAGCGCGCGGAGTTCGTCTTCCAAGGAACTCATCGCTGCACCTCCTTGTCGGGTAGTTGGGTCCGCAGTCGTCCCAGTGCTCGGTGCAGTCGCGACTTGACCGTGCCCCGCGCCCAGCCGAGCACTGTCGCCGTCTCCTGCTCGTCCAGCTCCAGCAGGTACCGACACGTCACGACTAGCCGATAGTTCTCCGGCAGCTCCCGTACGGCGGCCAGCAGTTCACGGCGTCGCTCACCAATCGCCGCCTCATCAGCCGGGTCAAGCACGCTCTCCGGTAGAGCGGCCAGCTCTTCCCGACGCGTCCGGCGACTCCGAGAGCGCTGCATGTTGCGGGTCTCGTTCGCCACGATCCGGAGCAGCCACGGTCTGAACGCGGCGTCCTCCCGGAACCCACCAAGCCCCCGGTACGCCTTGACGAACGACTCCTGCACCACGTCGTCCGCCTCGGACCCTGCGCCCAGGAACACAGCAGTTCTCTTGGCCACGGACGCATGCAGCATCACTAGCTCCGCGTACGCAGCAGTGTCTCCACTACGCACCCGAGCCAGAATCGCTACCTCATCCGCCTCGCTGATCCCGCCTCCTGTCTCTCCCCCTCACTACACCGCCAACAACCCCTAGGTTCCACTTCACTACCGGGGTTTCACTCGCTTCGTCGGTACGGTGGTCAGCGGGTCTTCCGGCCAGGGATGGCGTGGGTACCTAGCGCGTAGATCAGCCCGCACCTGCGGATAACCCTGCACCCAGAACGAAGCCAGATCGCTAGTGATCGCCACCGGACGTTGTGCAGGCGACAGCAGATGCAGCACGACCGGCACCCGCCCATCGGCGACCACCGGCGTCGCAGTCCACCCGAACACCTCCTGCAGCTTCACCGCGAGCACCGGAGGCTCAGCACCGTCGTACACAAGCCGCACCTGCGACCCCGACGGCACCGCCAACCGCTCGGGCGCCAGTTCCCCGAACCGCGTCGCAGCCGGCCACGGCAACAGCCGCCGCAACGCCGACACCACGTCGATCCTGCCCAGGTCCCCCGCCTTACGCACCGAAGCCAGTTCCGGCCCGAGCCACTCATCCAGCCCAGCCAGCAACGCCGCATCATCTACCGCCGGCCACGGCTCCCCCAGATGCGCATGACAGAACGCCAACCGCTCCCGCAACGACTCAGCAGCCTCCGACCACCGCAACACCGAAAGCCCACTCCGCCGCAACCCATCCCGTACTGCGGCCTGCACGCGAACCGGATCGGGCTTCGCCAGCGGCACATCGCTCAGCACGATCGCCCCCAACGACTCCACCCGCCGGGTCACCACCCGCCCGTCCTCCCACCGAATCAGCTCAGCCGTCGAGACCAGCTCACCGGCGACCTCCCGAGCAGTCGCCTCATCGATCGGTGCCGCCGCCCGGATCCGCGCATCAGCCCGCCCAGGGGCCCGATCCGCCACTGCAACCGCCAGCCACGGAGTCGTCCGCAACGGCGACGCCGCATCAAGCACCGCCCCAGTCCCACCAGCCATCTGATAGGTCGCCGAATCCACCCCCCGAGCCCGCGCAATCCGATCCGGATAAGCCAGCCCCACCACAACCCCCACCGCGATGTCATCCGTTACGCCGCTTCTCGCAACCGCTGAATCTCGACCGAGCCGTTTGACTTCGTCCCTCCATCCAGCGGTCGCCGTGCGATCTTGACCGCGTCGCAGGGCTCTCCAGCGGGCGGGGAGGTCGTCGCCGAAAGCGCGGCCGGCGTCGTCGGACAGCATCGCGACGATTTCTCGGGCGCGGTCGGCGCCTACCCACGGCGTACCGTCCAGCAGGGCGCGCGCCAATCGTGGGTGCGCCCCAACGGCCGCCATCCGCCGCCCCCGCGAGGTGATCCGCCCGTCGCGATCGACCGCCTCGAGCCGCTCCAGCAACTCCACCGCCGCCTCCATCGCCACACCAGGCGGCTCCGACAGCAACGCCAACCCCGACCCACCAGGCGCACCCCACGCCGCCAGATCCAGCGCGAACCCGGCCAGATCCGCCGTAGCGATCTCCGGCGCCGGATGATCGTCAAGATGCGCATGCTCGGTCGCCGACCAGCACCGATACACCCGCCCCGGCGCCTCGCGCCCAGCACGACCAGCCCGCTGATCAGCAGACGACTTCGAGACCCGGCAAGTCACCAACGCACCAAGCCCCCGCGACTGATCGGTCCGCGGCTCACGAGCAAGCCCCGAATCCACCACCACGCGCACCCCAGGAACAGTCAGCGAACTCTCGGCGACCGACGTCGTCACCACGATCCGCCGCGAAGCGCCCGGCGCCAGCGCACGATCCTGCTCGGCCCGCGACTGCCGCCCGAACAACGCCAGCACGTTCAGCCCCGCCAACCGCCGAGCCACCCCGTTGATCTCCGCCTCGCCCGGCACGAACACCAGAACGTCGCCCTCGTTTTCCTCGACCGCCCGCCGCACCACCGCCGCCACGTGATCAAGCAACCGCGGATCTACCCGCCCACCAGGCAACAACGGCACCGGCACCGGCGGCGGCGCCCACTCGACCGCCACGTCGAACAACGCCGCCGACGCAGTGATCACGGGAACCGGATCATCGGCCGGCCCCGGACGGTCACCCGGCGCGGTGGCTCCGGCCAGTGCCCTGGTCAAGGGCACCGTGTCCGGAGTCGCCGACGTCGCGACGAGCGCCAGGTCCTCCCGGAGATTCGCCCGCACATCCACGCAGAACGCCAACAGCAGATCCGCGTCGAGATGCCGCTCATGGCACTCGTCGATCACCACGGCCGCGACGCCTGGCAATTCAGGGTTCTGCTGCAACCGGCGTACGAGCAGGCCCGTCGTCACCACCTCGACCCGCAGCCCGCGGCCGCCGCTGCGTTCGCCACGCATCGCGTAACCGATCCGCTGCCCGAGCGGCTCACCGGCCAGCATCGCCAACCGGGACGCGGCGGCCCGGGTCGCCATCCGCCGCGGCTCGGCAACCAGGATCGTGCCGTCGAACGCGTCGGCGAGCGCCAGCGGAAGCAACGAGGTCTTGCCCGATCCGGGCGGCGCGACCAGCACCGCCGTACCCGCGGAACGCACCGCGTCGACCGTCGCGGGCAGGACGGCGCGGACAGGCAGGTCTGCCCCCGGCACGGACAACTCAGGCAGCAACACACCCCGACGCTAACCCGCAATGTCCCGACCGACAGGACATACCGCCTGAATCGGCCCGGCCCACCATCCAGCTGAGCCTGCGGCGCAGCCGGCCCACCGACTATTTCCTGTCGATCGGGACGGCCCGCCACCCCGCGCGCCGTAGTACCGGCCATGGCCTAGGGTCGGATCCGTGCCTGATGTCGATGCGTCCTTCCTTGCCCTTCCCCGACACGAGCTCGCCGACGCGGCCTTGCAACGCGCCAAGGACCTCGGCGCGACGTACGCCGAGTTCCGGCTGGAGCGGATCCGGTCCGAGTCGATCTCGTTGCGCGACAGCGTGCTCGAGAGCGCGTCCGACGACGAGGACCTCGGTCTCGCGGTCCGGGTGATCCACGACGGGACCTGGGGCTTCGCGGCCGGGGTCGCGCTGACCACCGACGAGGCGGTCCGGGTCGCCGAGCAGGCGGTCAACCTGGCGCAGGTCTCCCGGCCGATCAACACCGAGCCGATCGAGCTGGCCGACGAGCCGATCTACGACGACGTCCACTGGGTGTCGAGCTACCAGATCGACCCGTTCACGGTGCCGCGGGCGGAGAAGGTTGCCCTGCTCACCGACTACAGCAACCGGCTGCTGCAGGCCGACGGCGTCACGCACGTCTCGGTCTTCGTTGCATCGGTCAACGAGTGCAAGTTCTACGCGAACTCCGAGGGCACCTCGACCACCCAGCAACGGGTCCGGATCGGCCCGCAGTTGCAGGCGACCTCGGTCGATCCCGAGACCGGCCGCTTCGACTCGATGCGCACCCTCGCACCACCCGCCGGACGTGGTTGGGAGTACCTGACCGGCACCGGCTGGAACTGGGACGAGGAGCTCGCGCAGCTCCCCGGCTGGCTCGCGGAGAAGATGGCCGCGCCGAGCGTCGAGGCAGGCCGGTACGACGTGGTGGTGGATCCGTCGAACCTCTGGCTCACCATCCACGAGTCGATCGGCCACGCGACCGAGCTCGACCGAGCCCTCGGGTACGAGGCGAACTACGCCGGCACCAGCTTCGCCACGATCGACAAGCTGGGCAACCTGAAGTACGGATCGCCGGTCATGCAGGTCACCGGCGACCGGACCGCGGAGAACGGCCTGTCGACGGTCGGCTACGACGACGAGGGTGTCGCCGGCCAGCAGTGGGACCTGGTCAAGGACGGCACCCTGGTCGGCTATCAGCTGGACCGCCGGATGGCCGAGGTCAACAAGGAGGTCCTCGGCACCAACCGCTCGAACGGCTGCGCGTACGCCGATTCGGCCGGCCACGTGCCGATCCAGCGGATGGCCAACGTCTCCCTGCAACCCGCGCCGGACGGCCCCTCGACCGAGGAGCTGATCAGCCGGGTGCAGAACGGGATCTACATCGTCGGCGACAAGTCCTGGTCGATCGACATGCAGCGCTACAACTTCCAGTTCACCGGGCAGCGGTTCTACAAGATCACCGACGGCAAGCTCGACGGCCAGTTGCGCGACGTTGCCTACCAGGCCACCACGACCGAGTTCTGGGGCTCGATGGAAGCCGTCGGCGGCCCACAGACCTACGTCCTGGGTGGCGCCCTCAACTGCGGCAAGGCCCAGCCTCCGCAGAGTGGCGCGGTCAGCCACGGTTGTCCGTCCGCCCTGTTCCGCGATGTCCGCATCCTCAACACCACGCAGGAGGCCGGCCGGTGACGACCGCCATTCAGCTGACCCCGCAGGACACCATCGAGCGCGCGCTCGACCTCGCCGCGGCCGAAGGCGCCCAGGGCTGTGTCGTCCTGGTCGCCGAGACGTCCAGCGCGAACCTGCGCTGGGCCAACAACACCTTGACCACCAACGGCGCGATGCGCGGCTCCAGCGTGACCGTGATCGCCACCGTCGGCGCCGGTGAAGGAACCGCGGTCGGCATCGTCGGCCGCTCCTCGGCCACCGACGTCTCGCTGCGAGAGATCGTCGCGGCCGCGGTAGCCACCGCCCGCGAGTCCAGCCCCGCCGAGGATGCACGTCACCTCATCGACGGACCGGTCGCGCCGGGCTGGGACGAGGAGCCGGACGAGACCGACGTCAGCGTCTACGCGCACTTCGCGCCCGCGCTCGGCGAGGCGATGGCCCGGGCCGGCAAGGAGAGCCGCTGGCTCTACGGCTTCGCCGACCACGAGGTGGTCACCCTGTACGTCGGGTCGTCGACCGGCCTCCGGCTGCGCCAAGCCCTGCCCCGCGGCTACGTCACCGCGAACGGCAAGTCGCACGACTGGACCCAGTCGGCCTGGGTCGGTGCCGCGACGCACGACTTCAGCGATATCGACCCGCTCGCGATCGACACCGAACTCGCCCGTCGGCTCAGCTGGGCGACCCGGACCGTGTCGGTCGAAGCCGGCCGGCACCCGACCGTCATGCCACCCGCCGCGGTCGCCGACTTGATGACCCATATGTACAACAAGCTCGACGGCCGGGACGCGCACGAAGGCCGCAGCGTCTTCTCCAAGCCCTCCGGTGGCACGCGGATCGGCGAGACGCTGTCACCGCATCCGGTCCGCTTCTGGTCCGACCCGCAGCTGTCCGGTCTGGAGACATTGCCGTTCGCGATGGCCAGGGATTCGGCTGGTTGCGAAAGCGTGTTCGACAACGGCCTCGCGCTGTCCGCGACGGACTGGATCCGCGGCGGCAAGCTGGAGAACCTGATGCAGAGCCGCTTCACGGCCGACCTGACCGGCGCTCCCGCGGTCACCCCGCCGATCGCCAACTACGCGCTTTCGGTGGAGGGGGCAACGGGTTCCGTCGACGACATGGTCGCAGGTCTCGATCGCGGGCTGCTGCTGACCTGTCTGTGGTACATCCGGATCGTCGACCCGCAGACCCTGCTGCTCACCGGCCTGACCCGCGACGGCGTCTACCTGGTCGAGAACGGCGAGGTGACCGGTGCCGTCAACAACTTCCGCTTCAACGAGAGCCCGGTCGACATCCTGGCCCGCTTCACCGCGGCCGGCGCGACCGTCCCGGCACTGTCCCGCGAATGGGGCGACGACTTCTCCCGTACGGCGACGCCGCCACTGCTCGTCCCCGACTTCAACATGTCGAGCGTCAGCCAGGCGAACTGAAACGACGCGGTCCCGCGATCCCCTGCAGAACAAGGGGGTGGCGGGCCGGAGGAGCTGAGTGTTCTGTAATAACTGGTCGGTAAACCGCGCCCGCCCCCGGGCGCCCCCCCCGCCTCCCCGGTGG